>NBLS01000096.1 GCA_002084385.1 Desulfobacteraceae bacterium 4572_19 | reverse complement strand
ATTTTTTATTTTATTTTTTATTTTATCCTTTATTTTCACTATATAATACAATTTATTGTTTGGTGAACCCTTATCTGACTGTCTATAAATTAAAAATAATTAATTACTTAATTAAAAGTATTGACTTTGCTACCATATTTATATATAAGGTGACTTAGTTAGTAATCGTGATTATATTATTTTCCGGTAAAATATGGTGGGAATTAATAAAATCTCTAATTTATGGATAGTATTAAAATATATAATTGGTAAAATATGACCAGTAAGAACTTAACAAAAAAAAGTAAAAGTGTAATTCGTAAAATCCTTATTAATGCAATTGATGCTGAAGAGTGTAGGATTGCTATTGTTGCTGAAAATAAATTGGAAGAATTTTATGTTGAAACTGAAAAGAGAGAGGTTACCCAGGGAAATATCTATAAAGCAATAATTACACGGGTCGAACCGAGCCTCCAGGCAGTATTTGTAGATTATGGTGCAGATAGACACGGTTTTCTTCAAAAACAGGAAATTCACAGTGACTACTTTCTTGATAATATCAGTGGCAATCGAAATCTTACAAAGATCATTAAACGTGGGCAGGAGTTAATTGTTCAGGTAACAAAAGATCCTATAATGAAAAAAGGAGCTATGCTCACAACATTTATATCGTTACCCGGAAGGCACCTTGTTTTAATGCCCGGAAGCGATAATAAAGGCGTTTCCAGAAAGATTGAAACCGAGAAAGAGAGAAAACGCTTAAAAGAGATATTGGGTGGCTTAAAACTTTCTGATGGATACGGACTGATTGTTCGTACTGCCGGAGAAAATTGTACAAAAACCCAGCTATCTAACGACCTTCGTTATTTAATGAGAATCTGGAAAGATATCAATAGTAAAGCAATAGTTGCAAACCAGCCTGCTCCATCACTGCTGTATAAAGAGAGTAATCTTGCCCTTCGTTCCATAAGAGATTATCTTGCACCTGATGTTACAGAAATTTTAATTGATGATGCAACTGTTTACAAAGAGGTTAAAAAACTTGTAAATATTATAGCACCCAAACAAAATAAAATAGTAAAACGATACAGGGGTGCAAAACCCATCTTTACAAAATATCAGCTTGAAAAACAGATTACATCTATCTTCGATGATAGGGTTGACCTTAAATCAGGAGGCTCCATTGTAATAGAACAAACTGAAGCACTTGTTACAATTGATGTTAATTCTGGAAAAGCCACAAAGAAAAAAACAATTGAGGAGACTGCTTTTCACACAAATATAGAAGCTGCAGAAGAGACAGCAAGACAGCTTAGACTCCGTGATTTAGGTGGACTTATTGTTATAGATTTTATTGATATGAAAGATATGAAGCATAAATCTGAAACAGAAAAAACAATAAAAACATACCTTAAAAGCGATAAGGCCCGAACAAAGGTTGGAAAGATATCAAAGTTTGGACTTCTTGAAATGTCAAGACAGAGGGTAAGACCTGCCATAACATTCGGAAGTTTTGTAACATGTAAACATTGCAGTGGAAAGGGACTTATCAGATCCAAAGAATCCCTTGGTTTAATTTTTTTAAGAAAACTTAGTCTCGAAACACTTCAAAGTGAAACAAAAACATTTAAAGGAGTTGTCCCAGTAGATATTGCGGACTATCTTCTAAACTTAAAACGAAGTGAGATTATTGAAATTGAAGAGAAAAACAAAATTTCCATTATAATTGAAGGTGATTCTTCCATGCTTCCCGGGGAAACATCAATTTACAGTGTTTAGGACTCACAAAAAAATAACTTGTACTTCTTAAATGCTGATATACCTAATTGGATTACGTTGTGAAAACTCAAAATACGATAATATTTTAATTATGTAGAGATAATATGAGATTTTTTAAAAATACTACTTTAAAGAAAAAAACAGTCTATTTAATACTATTTTTTATAACACTTGTGCTTGTGGTGGTATTTGCAAAACAGTACTTTAAAACAAATCAAACAATAGTTTCTGCTCCTGCTATAAAAAAAGACAAACATATATCGCAAAAAAAAGTTAAAATTCCGGTAACCAATAAAACAGTGCTAGATTATAACAATCTGGAAAATGATCAAAAGACAATTGATATCACCAATGAACGTAAATTAAAATATGGGGTTGACGGAGGAATAGATTTAATTGTCAGGTCCGATGAAAAATTCAAGGTTGGAAAAGTTACTATCTCAATGCAGGAAATTCTCGAAAAAGCAATAATAAATAAAGGTGGCTTATTAGAAAGAGATATTACAAATACTGATAGTAACGCCAATATCAATTCTACTATTGATAGCCCTAACGTTAATGTAAATACCGATATTGATACAGAAATCACCGAAAATGTTATATTTGAAAAAGCTATCACTCAAAAAAGTATCAAGGAGGATGGTTTTACAAAAGAGGACAGCAAAAATATCAGCAAAACAAACATAAAAGAGAGTGAGCGTAGTGGGAAAAATAGTAACAAAGAGATTAAAAGCGATACCGGCAATGGATTAACTAACAGCACGTCTCAAACGAATGCTACCGAAAAAGAAATTAAAGAATATGGAATTTATGTGGTTCAGGCTGGAGATAACATCTGGAATATCCATTTCAGGTTACTAAAAGATTATTTTAACCGAAAAGGAATTGTGCTTACTTCCCGTGCAGATGAACCTACGAAAGAAGGTTTTAGCTCTGGAATTGGCAAGCTCCTTAAATTTTCAGAGCAAATGGTTTCCATTTATAATATACTTGAACATAAGATTGATTTTAACCTAAACATAATTGAACCTATGAGTAAAATTGTTGTTTATAACATGAATGAGGTTTTTAGTATGCTAAACCAGATTGATTATTCACAAGCAGACAATATCCAGTTTGATGGTGAAACAATATGGTTACCAGCCCAGCAATAAATATAAAATTTAAAAAACTCCTTGCATTATATATTCAGCCACGATATGAACCCCACGGTAAGAGTTCAGGTGAGGACTCATTTAAGGTGTTCACCAATGTTTTATCTTTTACACAATCAGCCTTTGTGCATAATAAAAACAACTATTAGAGTTGAGATTACCAAAAAATCTCATTTTTTGTTCGTGAATGGTTACACCTCACGAACCTTAAATTTATGGTGGGGAAAATTTTAATCCCCAATAAAAGGAGGTAATATCTTGAATGGTATAGCATATGCGATGGGGGAAAACGGAATGCAGGGAGCTTCTCAGGCAGGAGCTTTAAGCTCATTTATTCCGCTTATTTTAATGTTTGTTATTTTCTATTTTCTTCTCATAAGACCCCAACAGAAGAAAACCAAAGAGCATCAAAATATGGTAAGTAACCTTAAAAAAGGGGATGCTGTAATTACAACAGGGGGTATTCATGGACGAATAACTTCAACTGATGATTCTACGGTAACCATGGAAATTGCAGAAAAGGTACGCATCAAGGTTACTCGTGGAAATATATCGGCCGTTAAACAATAAAATTAAATACAGACCAGTTTAAGAAAGGAAAGTAAATTGAAAAATTTTTCATGGAGAGCAATAGCTATTGTTGCAGTTATTATCGTAGCTATTGTTTACGTTCTTCCAACAGTGTACGATAATTGTTGGCCACACAAGAAAATCAATCTTGGTCTTGATTTACAAGGCGGTATGCATCTTGTATTGGAAGTTGAAACAGAAAAAGCTGTTCACAGTACAATGGAGCGCACTACACACGAGATGAAAACTCTTCTTAGGAAACAACGAATTAGATTTGAAAAACTTGCAACCACAGATAAACATGAGATTTCTGTAACTATTAAAGGAGAAGAGAATTTAAATAAATTCAACTCCCTTCTTAACGATGATTTCAGAAACCTTCTTATAGTTTCAGATTCCACAGAAAACGACACCACACTTATGGTACTTGATCTTCCTGAAACAGAAAAAGATTACATTAAAAAGATGGCTACGGAGCAGGCTCTTGAAACTATCAGAAACCGTATTGATGAATTTGGTGTAAGTGAACCTGATATTCGTATTCAGGGAAGCAATAGAATTCTAATTCAGCTTCCGGGCATTAAAGATACAAAAAGAGCCAAGTCTCTTATTGGCAAAACTGCTCGGCTTGATTTTAAATTAGTTGATGATACACATGACCTTCAAGCTGCTATTGCCGGAACAGTTCCACCTGGATGTGAAGTTCTTTATCAAGTAAAAAGAGACCCTGCAACAAACAGAGAGATAAAAACACCTTTTTTACTAAAGAAAAGAACCTTGTTAGATGGTAGCTCCCTTACAAATGCCATGGTAAAAATAGATTCACAATACAATGAACCCTATGTTTTCATTGAATTTGATAAAAAAGGCGGTAGAATTTTTGCCAAAATCACCGGGGAGAATATTAAAAAACGTCTTGCAATCGTGCTTGACACAACAATATATTCTGCCCCTGTAATTCAAGATAGAATAGCCGGTGGCAGTGCTAGAATAACAGGCAGTTTTACCATGGAAGAGGCACGAGACCTTGCTATTATTCTCCGTGCCGGTGCCTTGCCTGCCCCTGTAAAAATTATTGAAGAGAGAACAGTCGGTCCAACCCTTGGTGCAGATTCCATAAGAAAAGGTCTTCTTTCCATGTTAGTTGGTGGTCTTTTAGTTATATGCTTTATGATAATTTATTATAAGGGAGCAGGTCTTATTGCCGATGTTGCTCTTATTCTAAATATCCTTCTTATAGCAGCCGGACTTGCTGCATTTCAGGCAACTTTAACCTTACCTGGTATTGCAGGAATAATATTAACAATTGGTATGGCGGTAGATTCCAATGTTCTTATTTTTGAGCGTATAAGAGAAGAAATTTATTCAGGAAAAACGCCAAAGGCATCTGTTGAAGCCGGCTTCAATAAAGCAACTCTTACAATATTAGACGCTAATATAACAACTCTTATTGTTGCAGTTGTGCTCTTTCAATTTGGAACCGGTCCTGTAAAAGGTTTTGCAGTCACCTTAGGTCTTGGTATTATTGCAAGTCTCTTTACAGCACTTTTTATTTCAAAAAGTATTTTTAATTTTTTATTAACAAACTTAAAAATTAGTAGAATAAGCATTTAATGCCTATTCTTAAATTTCTAAAAGGAATTTATTAATGCAATTTATTAAACCCGGCATAAACTTAAATATTATTGGAAAAAAAAATATAGGTTTTATTATTTCTCTGGCAGCCTTGCTAATAAGCGTAGCATCTCTTGTTATCCACAGTGGCCCCAATCTTGGTGTGGATTTTGTTGGCGGTACATTAATACAAATTAAATTTACCGAGCCTGTTACTATTGATGATGTAAAAAAAGGCTTGGCCAATGCAAATTTTAACAAACCCTCTGTACAGCAATTTGGAGATGCAGAAGATAACGAATATTTAATCCGTCTAAGTAAGGCTTTTTCTAACGTGAAGAATTCAGAAGGTGCAAATTTTGCTGAAGAGATTCAAACTGCCATTAAAAAATCCACCGGCAATACTCCTGATATACGCAGGGTAGAAATGGTTGGTCCGCAAGTTGGAAAGGATCTCAGGGAAAAAGCTCTTTTTGCCATGTTTTA
>NBLS01000095.1 GCA_002084385.1 Desulfobacteraceae bacterium 4572_19 | reverse complement strand
AAAGACTCTTCTGAAATACGTCAGGCACGTAAAGTTAGTTATTTTTTAAACCACAAAGATATACTTTTCCATGATCGCAACCTGCTTGCCGGAACTACAACCAGCAAACCCCTTGGTGCTCCGCTTTTTCCTGAATTTTTTGCATTAACTCTTTGGCCGGAGTTAGATACGGTAAGTTATCGAAAAAATAACCCCCAAAAGCTTTCAAAAAAAGATGCCGAAGAGTTAAATCATAAAATATTTCCGTTTTGGATGGATAAAAATATTCTTGAAGTAACCCGTAAGCAAATCGGAGAAAAGAGATGTTTAAAACTCTTTGAAGGCAACTTATACCGTTATGCTTGAAAATGGCTTACTTCAAATTATTAACGATATAAAAGCAAAAGAACAAAATGCCTTAACTAAAAAAACTGAAGATGGTAACAGACAGGCCGATTTTTTCAAGGCAGTTCAAATTTCATTACAAGGTATTGTAAGCTATGCTGATAATCTTGCTAAAGAAGCCCAGTATCTTGCAGATATTACAAATGATCATAAAATAAAAAAAGAATTTCTTGAGATTGCCAATGTTTGCAAACAGGTTCCGGCCTATCCTGCCAGAACGTTTAGAGAAGCCGTAAATGCCTTCTGGATTTGTCAGATAGGTATTCATGGGGAAAATATTAATATGGCCATGAGTCCCGGAAGATTAGATCAGGTTTTATACCCATGGTATCGGCACGATGTGGAAGAGGGCAGTATAAACATTAAAGATGCAATGGAGATAATTGCATGTTTATGGTTTAAACTTTCAGATAATGTTATTATGGTACCCGAAGCATCTGAAAGTTTGTTTGGTGGTGCAGGAACAGTTCCGGCAGTTACCCTTGGCGGTGTAGATGCCAAAGGCGAAGATGCAGTAAATGATCTTACTTATATAATGTTAAGAGTTACCGAGCTTTTAAAAATTCGTGATCCCAATGTAAATGCTCGTTATCATTTTGAAAAAAACACAAAACAGTATATTAATCGTGTCTCAGAAGTATTGGTAAACACACAGGCTGTCCCTGCTTTTTTTAATGATAAAGCAAATATTAAAGCCCTTGAAGGACAAGGGGAAACAACTGAACACGCCCGTGATTATGCTATTGTTGGTTGTGTTGAACTTTCAAGCAGCGGTCGTGATTACCCTGCGTCAAGTTCCATTATGTTAAACCTTGCTGCCCCAATGGAAATGGCACTTTTTGAAGGTAAACGTCCAATTACAGGGGATCAACAAATAGGACCTGCAACGCTGGCTATTGATAAAATAAATTCTTTTAAAGATTTTCAAAATGCCTTTATAACCCAGCTTGACTGGCTGATTAATCAGGCAATAGAGTTAAATGAATATTTTGGAGCAACACATCAGGATATTATGCCATCTCCTCTGTTATCAGCTTTTTTTCATGGTCCATTGCAAAAAGGAAAAGATATTATAAACGGCGGTGCTATTTATAACTCTTCCGGTGCAACACATATAGGATTTGCTGATGTTGTTGATTCTCTTAGTGCCATTGAATATATTGTATTTATTAAACAACGATTTACCTTAAAAGAAGTTGTCCAGGCGGTTAAACGAAATTTTAATACAAAAGAAGATTTGATAATATATCAATATCTTAAAAATCATACTCCAAGATATGGCACAGAACATCCAATTTCTCAAAAAAATGCAGATTATTTAATTGACCATCTTTATAAAAAATATCAATCTAATATAAATTACAGGGGCGGACCCTACAGACCAGCGTATTGGTCGATGACAAATCATGCAGGATTGGGGAAAATAAGCTATGCTCTTCCCCATGGTCGCAAAAAAGGAGAAGTGTTTGCAAGTGGTATAACTCCCGTTTCAGAAGTTGTGCCGGAACTTACAGCCTGTCTTAATTCAGTTGCCAAATTAGATGCTGAAAAAATTCCGGGGTGTCTGGCGTTAAATATAAAATACACTCCTGAACCTGATAAAGAAAAAATGATAAAAAAATTCGTGCAGACAATTCAAGCATATTTTAAGTCAGGAGGCCAGCAGGTACAATTTAATATTATGGATTATAAAATGCTTGAAGATGCCAAGAAGAACCCGGATAAATACCCACAGTTATTGGTAAGGGTTTCTGGATATTCCGCTTACTTTAAAGATCTTAACGATAAAATGAAAGATGAACTTATAACTCGCACCCAGTATAATCTTATATCGGGTAAGGCAGAACAAATAATATAAGGATAAGTCCTTAGGACTCACTCAAAGATAACTTAACATTCTAAATGCCGATATACCTAACTGTTTTGCGTTGTGAAAGCTCAAAATATCCCGATATTCCTACGCTTTCACAACATAAAGCAGTCAGGTATCTCAACTCTTAAAATTGTTAATTTATTTTTGAGTAAGCCCTTAGGGTTCAAAAATAAATGCCAAGTTATTTTTATATGAACTTTTAAGTAGATGAATACCGGCTTGTTCGGTATATTATAATTTAATGCAGTAATACTGAATGCAATATCTTTTTATATCCATTTCAAGATTCCGGCAAAAACAGTTAACATTACAACATTAATGAGAAATAGCAGACCAATAAATCTTTTGGCAGTTTTAGGTTCCCAATCATAGGAATACATGGAGGTTACAAAAAATGGTATATAAACAGCTATGAAAACAGGAATAGAGCCCCACCAGGGATAAACCCATACAAATGCAGGTGTTTTAGCCAGAAATATTTCAATAAATGAGAAAAAAGCAGCATTTCCGATTGAAAATAACAGTCGATTGTTTATGCCAAAAATAGTCCAGAGAGCATGACCGCTGAAATGTTGAATAAGAGCATTAGATATTTCAAATGCCCAATGCACCATATATAGAGATAGACCTGCAGCAACTCCCTTCCAGTTTTTTTTAGATATTTCATTTAAGTAAGTTGAGTGGCTTCCGGATTATTCATATCATTCTCCTTTTAAAATAAGTTTTTATAGTGTAACGGTGAAGTTCGCCAGTGGTGAAGTCGACTGGTGCAACGCCTCGTTCTAAAGTTAGGTCGGGCGTTTCACAATTTATCCTTATTCGTTAGCCTTGTATGGGTATTTAAATGTTAGAAACTACTTTTTTGAGACGAGCAGTTTCCGATTTTGATTGTTTAAGCAATTTATTCCAATTATCAGGTGGATCTCCACTACTCAGCATTTTTTTAAATACCCGATAGGTGTCTCTTTTACTCTTATAAACTCGTTTTGTAACCGTTCACGACTAAAAAATGTGATTTTTCGGTAATCTCACATTTGTAAGCGTTCACAAGTGCCTTATATTCGCATAAACAGCTTGTCATATAATAGTTTTATCCTATATATGATAAGCTGTTTATGCGAAGATGAGGTATTGTGAATGTTTGAAACATTAAAGTTTATATTTAGAAATCAGGATATTCATCATCTTTACGTTTTGTTGAGGAAATACCAAAATCAGATGCAAGAAGATCAAGTCCGTCAAGAATTTTTGCTTTGTTCTGAATTTGAAGTGATGAAAAACAGTTTGTTCTGTAATCAGGTTCTGACTGGAAAATTCTGACGGATTTTTCAAGAGGTTTCATGACAGGGTAAGCAGACTCTGCTTTTCTGACTGAGGTTTCCGGTATTTCTGATTGGAGTCGCAACATTGATAAATCAATCAGATCTTTTGATTTAACTGCTCTGTCAGCCCATCTGTCTGAGTTGGATAAAAGTTTTTCAGAAAAAGAATCTGCAAAACTTAAACATGGAACATCCGACCAATCATGATATTCAGCTTTTTGAAGGAGGGTTCCTCCGCCGAAAAATGCTGAAATTTGATTAAGAAAGTCTGACCTGAGCGAATTTAGTATAATTATCACCTTGTTATGATGGTCTAATTTAAACATCGCAAATAATCCAGGAGTCATTTGTTTTTGCAAGATTACGTACAAAATCCAGTTCTTTTCCTTCAAGATCAGCTAACACACCTCGGTATTTCCAACCTCTTTCATAGCGATTTAGCATTTCTGATAATGTAAAATGCTGTATATCAAGCGTTTGCCAGCATACAGATTTCAAAAAAGGTAATTTTTCCGGGATGTCAACATTTTTATCTGATATGGCTTTTTGCAAATAGCAAAAAACGTGATGCTTTAATCTGTTCGCTGGATTTTTTTATTAGGTGTTAAGGGCTCATTGTCTTGTGTTGCAGATCAATCTGGGTTTTGACTATTTTACAAAGTATATCATGAGGTATGTCCTTTTTAATGCCCGGACACGAATTTGCCATTATATTCCAATTTTCAGGATCAACGATAACATTTTTAATAAAAGGCCATGCTCTACACATATAAGGTTTAACAGGGTGTATGGTGCAAAGTTTATTAAAAAAAATACATTTCCCACTCTCTCCTACAGCAAGAAGCGGTTTTGTTCCTGAAATGCTACAAAAATCACTTAATATTTTTTTGGAACTTATATTGGTGTAGTTGGCTATGGCATTAATATCTTTATCTGTCACATAAGTTCCGCCATAGCCTGTACAACATTCGCCACACTGTTTGCATTTAAAAATATCTGATGCAGATAAATTATCGACACTCACGACGTGCCTCCATTGCTCTTTTAAGTGTTACCTGATCAATATATTTTAAGTCTCCTCCCATTGGTACTCCCGATGCTATTCGGGTAATGATTATAGACGTTTTTATAAGTTGTTGTGCAATATATGATGCTGTTGATTCTCCTTCTACACCTGTTCCGGTTGCAATAATAATCTCTTTAATATTACCCTTTGAAGCCCGTGTAACAAGTTCGCGTATTCTTATTTCATCAGGCCCGATACCGTCCATAGGGGAAAGAGAACCCCCAAGAATATGATATAATCCTTTAAAAGAACCAGACTTTTCTAAAGAAGCCATATCTGCCGGAGTCTCCACAACACAAATAAGTTGATTGTTCCTTGCAGGATTATTGCAAATAACACATTTGTCAGTATCGCTTAATGTAAAGCACATGGAGCATAACCTTACACTATCTTTCATATTAATAATTGTATTAGATAGTGCTTGAGCATCTTTTCTCGGTGCTTTGAGAATATGCATTACCAGCCTTTCGGCTGTTTTTTTGCCAATACCTGGAAATTTTGAAAAATTATTTATCAGCTCAGTTATAGATGCCGGATAACTATTCATTTTACGTAACCGTTTACAAATAAAAAATGAGATTTTTGGTATTTTACATTAAACCCGGAATATTCATTCCTCCGGTAAGTTTACCCATTTCGGAAGAAACCATCTCTTGAGACTGTTCAAGTGCATCATTTATTGCAGCTAATACGAGATCCTGCAACATTTCAACATCTTCAGGATCAACAACTTCTTTTTCAATTGAAATTGATGCGATACGTTGGTTTCCTGTGGCAATAACCTTTACCATTCCACCGCCTGAAGTGGTTTCTACCGTTCTTGTTTCAAGTTCTTTTTGCATTTTCAGCATTTTTGCTTGAAGCTTTTGAGCTTGCTTCATCATGTTTCCCATACCCTTCATAATAATATCTCCTATAAAATTTTAATATCAATCTGATTAGCATCAAATATTTCTATGGCATCAACAACTATAGGATGCCGCCTTATTTCCTGTTTTAAATTTAACATACTATCTTCTTGAGTCTTTTTTTCTACTTTTTTTTTTGCATTATTATGTATGATAATTTCAATCTCCTGATTAAAAAAATCGTTGCATATTTGTTTTAAAGCATTCATCTTTTCAGGCTTTTGGATTCTACTTATTTCGTAGGCACTGCCTGAAACGTTGAGTTCAATACTCTGGTTTGTTATTTTTTTCAAGGTACTTTTTAAAAGTATGGCAGATAATGATGGTTGATCGTGTGCAAGTGTGTCAAGAAATGTTTTCCATGTTTGCTCGTTTAATGTTTGTTTTACTATGGGGGTTCTTGGTTGGGCAGTATCATTGATTTGTTTATTGGTAGTTATATTTTTTTGAAGATTAGAAGTTTCTTGTTTTTTTGGCGTTACAGGATTTGATTGGTATTGTTGATCTTCCGGTAGCTTTTGCTTAAGAGATAGAGGTTCCTTGTTTTTATCCTGCGTATAATTAACCGGAGGAGATTTATAGGAGGTTTCATTATTGTGAAGCTCTTTTCTTAGTAAATCTATTTTCTCAATTAATAAACCCATGGAAAGAACTGATTTTACCTGAAATAATTTAATAAATACCATTTCTATGGCAATTTTAGGTTGTTGGGATATTTTAATTGAATACTCTTCTTTAAATAAAATATCCAAAAGTCTGCTAAAATATATTTCGGACGTATTAACGGTTTGTTCACGCATTACTTTAATTTCATGTTCAGGTAAATCAACAAGTTTATTAATTTTATGTCCCATTTTAACAATAAGAAGATTTCTGAAATGTTCAATTAAATCGGTGTAAAATCTTTTAAGATTATGCCCACGACTATATATATCATCAAGAGCATCAATAATTAAATGAATATCACCCTGAATAATTGCACTTGACATTTCAAAAAGTAATTTTCTATCAATTACGCCCAATATATCAAGAATTTGTTGTTGGGTAAAAGTTTGATCGGTACAGCTTATTATCTGGTCAAGTAGGCTTAATCCATCTCTCATGGAACCATCTGCTTCCATTGCAATCATCTCTAAAATAGAAGAATCCATCTCTGTATTTTCCTGTTTGCAAAGAAAATCCATGTGGGTTGTGATTGCAGAAAGGCTTATTCTTCTAAGATCATGACGTTGACAGCGGGAAAGAATAGTGATGGGGATTTTATGTGGTTCGGTGGTGGCAAACATAAATTTTACATGGGCAGGAGGTTCTTCCAACGTTTTTAGCAAAGCATTAAATGCAGCTGTGCTAAGCATATGAACCTCATCTATTATATATATCTTAAGCCGGCTTGTTGCAGGCATATATTTAATATTTTCTCTTAATTCCCGTATTTGCTCTACGCTGTTATTGGATGCACCATCAATTTCAAATACATCCTGGGAATTTCCTGCTGTAATCTCTTGGCAGGAATTACATATATTGCAAGGTGTGGGGGTTGGTCCTTCTTTACAATTTAATGATTTGGCTAAAATTCGTGCAATTGTAGTTTTGCCTGTACCTCTGGGTCCTGCAAAAAGAATAGCATGGGCAACACGATCAGATAAAATAGCATTGGACAGTGTCTTTGAGACATGCTCCTGTCCGACAATTTCACTAAACGTTTGTGGGCGGTATTTCCGTGCAAGTACAAGATATGACATACTATTATGAGACTCTTTTCCTGTTAAAAGTTATTGTAACCGCT
>NBLS01000094.1 GCA_002084385.1 Desulfobacteraceae bacterium 4572_19 | reverse complement strand
GCCCTTTTAATAAATTCTCTCGATCTCCCATAATCAGAGGTTACAATCACCTCGGTATGTTTTGAACCATATTTTTCTATATGAGAAAGTGCCTGTTCCATATCGTCCACAATCTTAACAGCAAGTGTTAAATCAAGGTATTCCGCCGGCCAGTCTTCGGGGGTAGCTTGTAAAGCATTTGGAAGAATTTTGCAGGTTTTATCGCAACCTTGCATTTGGAAGAATTTTGCAGGTTTTATCGCAACCTTTTATTGTTACATCTGCTTTATCCATTTTTTTCCAAATTTCCGGTAAATAGTTTAAAGCAATATCTTTATGAACAAGCATGGTTTCCATTGCATTACAAACGCCTGGACGCTGAACTTTGGCGTTAAAACATATATTTTGAGCCATGGAAAGATCGGCACTTTTATCTACATAAACATGACAAACGCCCTTGTAGTGTTTAAGTACGGGAATTCTTGAAGTTTCAGCCACAAAACGAATAAGCCCTTCTCCGCCTCTTGGAATAATAAGATCAATATATTCATCTTGCCGGAGAAGAAATTTTACAGCCTCCCTGTCTGTTGTTGGCACAACCTGCACTGCTTCTGATGGAATACCTGTTTTTTTCAGAGCATCACCTATAATTGATGCAAGGGCTTTATTGGAATGAAGTGCCTCTGAACCTCCACGCAGTATAATAGCATTTCCTGATTTTAGACAAAGCCCTGCTGCATCCACTGTAACATTTGGCCGTGATTCAAATATAAAGCCAATAACTCCAAGGGGAATACGCATGCGGGAAACTTGCAGGCCGTTGGGTCGAATTTCTGTTTTTTCCATTGAACCTACAGGGTCTTCAAGGGTAGCAACTTCGTGAAGTCCTTGAATCATAGATAAAATTGTTTCATCTTTTATTGTAAGTCTATCAATCATTGCCGAAGATAATTTTTTTTCTTTGGCAAGAACAAGATCTTTCTGATTTTCGTTTTGAATATACTCTTTTTTCTTTTCTATGGCATGGGCTATCTCTTTTAATGCCGTGTTTTTTAATGTTGAAGAACAGTTGGCAAGTATGCTTGATGCTGTTTTTGCGGCCTGTGCTATTTTTCTAATTGTATCCGATGTTGTGTTTTCAATAATATTTTTTGAACTCATACTCCTCCTAATTTTTTATCAATCATGGCAAGTTATAACTAAATTATTTCTGTGAATCACCTCATCATAAGGTTTTTCTCCAAGCTCTTTTTTTACATCAGAGGATTTTAATCCCATAATTTTACGAATATCAGAAGCACTGTAATTTACAAGCCCTGTTCCTATAGCAGTTTTTGAATTTGATCCAGTCATGGTTTCTGTCATAAAACAGAGTATGGAATCATTAATAGATAGAATTTCTACCGGAGCTCCCGGAGGAAAATCACCATTAACTGCCACGATACCCCCAGGAAGAAGGCTTTTTCCATTTTCCACAATAGCTTGGGATGCACCAGAATCTATACATATACTACCTTTTGGCTTTACAGTAAAGCCAATCCAACATTTACGGCTTTTTAATTTTTTCCCGGATGGTATAAAAAATGTTCCTAAGGATTTACCTGAAAAGAGTAAATTTAAAATATCGGTACATCCACCATTGGCAATTACCATAGGAATACCTGCCGCACCAGCCTTGATAGCAGCATCTATTTTACTTTGCATTCCGCCTGTTCCAAGGGGACCCGGAATATTTCCAGCCATTTTTTTAACATCGCTCGTTATTGCTGATATTACAGGAATTAACTTTGCGTCCGTACAGTTTCTTGGGTCATCGGTATAAAGTCCATCAATATTGGTAAGATTAATTAAAATATCCGCATTTACAAGCAGTGCTATCATAGCAGAAAGATTATCATTATCTCCAAACTTAATTTCTTCAATGGATACAGTATCATTTTCATTAATTATGGGTACAACCCCCCATGATATCAAAGTATGAAGGGTGTTACGAGTATTTAGATATCGCTCTCTGTTATCTAACCCCTGTCCGGTAAGAAGAATTTGAGCAACTTTTCTATTATACTTTGCAAAAGCTTTTTCATACTCCATAATTAATCCGGCTTGCCCTACTGCTGCAATAGCTTGTCGTCCGGGTAGATCATCAGGTCTTTTGTTTATTCCCATTTTTCTTATACCGGCAGCCATAGAACCTGATGTAACAAGAATAACTTCCCGACCTTCATCAATTAAGTTGCAAATTTGCCGTGAAATAGAATTGAGATTTTTCATATTCAATCCCTTTTCACCTGTTAGCACATTGCTCCCCACCTTAACAACCACCCGTTGAGCATTTTTAAAAGCTGTATTTATCATAAAACTCATTTTTTAATTCCAGTGTAATATTATAAATATAGATAGAAGTATTCTGTTTATTGTATAGTACAAAAACTGTCAAGCTGTAATGCTTGTAAAAATTTAAATAGCCGTTTTTAAAAAAATTACTGGGATGGAAAATTTATTTACTTTAATAATACTTTTATTTTTAAAAGTAAGTATTGATTATATATGGAAAATATTATAGACTACTGTATTACTTGGCTTTTTATGAAATTTTGTACTATAAACTTAAGAAATGGGAGGTTTCAATGTCTGGAAAAAAAATAACAAAAAAGCTACTATTCACTCTTCTGATACTCACTCTATTTCCAACATGTTTATTTGCAAATAAGGTGGTCACATTTGCAATAGGAGAGTGGACACCTTACACTTCAGAAAAAGATCCTGCCTGTAAAATTGCAGAAACTATCGTAACCGAAGCATTAAAGCTTGAAAATATTAATGTAGTATATGAGTATTATCCTTGGAAAAGATCTTATATATATGCGAAAAAAGGATATGCGACAGGAACTTTTCCATGGACAAAAACAAAAGAAAGGACAAAGGAGTTTATTTACTCAAAAGAGTCACTGGTTATGAATAAAAGTGTATTTTTTCATCTAAAAATTTTTAATTTCAGTTGGAATAATTATGAAGATCTAAAAAAATATACTATTGGAACAGTTTTAGGGTACAGAGAAACTGGACTTTTGAAAAGCAAGAAGTTGACAGTGTATCCTGCTATGAGTGACGAACAAAATTTTAAATTACTTTTATTGAAAAGAATAAATATTGTAGTGTGTGATAAAATTGTCGGATACAGTACAATAAACAGATTATTTCCTCCTGATAAGGCAACACTTTTTACGAACAATCCAAAACCTATAATTGAAGAAGAGATGTTTTTATTAATATCAAAAAATATTCCAGATGGGCAAAAAATAGCAGATGCGTTTGATAGAGGCGCATATAATAGTTGTCCTATATATGACAAGCTGTTTATGCGAAGATGAGGTGCTTGTGAACGCTTACTATTTTTTCAAGTTCAAGGAAGGCAGAAATTTAATCATAGAAAGCAAGTATCTCAACTCTTAAAATTATTAATTTATTTTTGAGTAAACCCTAATTATTAAAGAAAGGAAAAAAAATGAAAGAAGATCTTATTGAGCGTTATGCATTTGGGGTAATGGCAGACGGAAATACAATGCCGGATATTTTTTCGCACTCAGATCAATTTCTTATAATGGAGATGAAAAACCGAAAGGACATTCTATTTGAGGAATATCGAAATAATCCTCATACTGAAATTTGTAGCACAAAATACGCTATGCCTACTGATTTAGGAGATCCTGTTCCGGAGGAAGAAGAGCAAGCTTACAAGGATATGGTAGAAATATTCAAAGACTGTCAATGTGTAGTAGGGAATAATTTAGGGTATGCTCCCAAAGTGGTTATAGAAGAAGCTGGTATTTTTTATGTAATGCTAAATGGGGGTAAATTTGCCCGTGATTATATTAATGGTCTAATTGAAGACAGGGCTTTTGCAGGTTTTCGAGATTAAACTTCATAAGAACTCACATTTCTTGTTCGTGAACGGTTACAAAATCTGCGTAAACTATACATAAGCTACCTCGACTATTTTGCAGTAAAATGCAAAATAGTCTTGACTATTTTGCATTTTACTGCATAATAGTCGAAAAAGGAGGTCGTTTATGGAACGGTACCAAAAAAAATATATTTTAAAAGATTTAAACAAAAAACTTGTTTTTCTAATTGGCCCTCGTCAAGTTGGTAAAACCTGGCTGGCACAAGATATTGCCAAATTATTTTCTAACAGTGTTTATTTAAACTATGATAATTTTAAAGATCGTAAAATTATTATAAATCAATCGTGGTTAAATGATACTAACCTGCTTATTCTTGATGAAATCCATAAAATGCCGGATTGGAAAAATTTTGTAAAAGGTGTTTATGATACAAAACCTTTTACGATGAAGATGTTGATCACGGGCAGTGCCAGACTTGAAATATTTCATGCCGGCGGTGATTCAATGGCAGGAAGATTTTTTAAACACAGACTGCTCCCTTTTTCAGCATCAGAACTTTCCCATATCAATGAAAATATAGATATGGACAGACTTCTCTTACATGGTGGCTTTCCTGAGCCTTTTTTATCAGATGATATTGTCGAGTCTGATAGATGGAGAATGCAGTATGTTAATGGGCTTATCAGAACAGATGTTCTCGATTTTGAAAAAATTCATGATTTTAAAGCAATAGAGCTTGTATTTCAATTACTGCGATCAAGGGTTGGATCTCCTATTTCGTATCAATCTATCGCTGAGGATGTAGGAATTGCTCCTAACACGGTGAAAAAATATATACAGATATTTGAATCACTCTTTCTTGTATTTAGAGTTGTACCGTATTCAAATAATATTGCAAGATCACTTTTAAAGGAACCCAAAATATATTTTTTTGATACCGGTATGGTTGAAGGAAATAAAGGAGTAAGGTTTGAAAATCTTGTGGCAGTTTCATTATTAAAACATGTATATGCTATTAATGATTATCTTGGAAAACCCTACTCATTAAATTATTTAAGAACAAAAGATAAAGCCGAAGTTGATTTTTGTATTGTAACTAAAAATGGTCCCAAAGTTATGATAGAAGCAAAGTTATCTAATGATACCCTTGGAAAATCTATTGTTAATTTTAATCGGCGTTACAATATCCCTGGAATTTTACTTGTTTTAAATCTTAAACAGGAAAGAGAGGAAAAAAATATTGAGATAAGAAAAGGCGTTAAGTATTTATCTTCTCTTATGATGTGAGATTACCGAAAAATCACATTTCTTGTTCGTGAACGGTTACGGAATGAGGAGGAAACAACTTAACAGCTCGCCAAAAGAGTTGATGTTTGATTTATTCAAACCGTGTTCAGTTGCAATTTTTACTGTATTAAGACCGAGTATCTTATAAAGTTCAACAAGTTCCGGGGTTTTTATTTCCATTGATTTTAAGTGTTCGCTTACAACATCAACATCACCCCTTGCAATTGGTCCTGTAAGGGCTTTTCTTACACCAACCTTTTCAACATTAGACAGGGTGCCATTAATCAGTGGTCCAAGTACTTTAAAAGCATCTTTTTCGGCAACCCCTGCTTTTTCAATAAGTTTAAATGAGAGATCAAGCAGTGTAACAAGGTAATTAGATGCAGTAACAGCTGCCGCATGGTATAATATTTTTGAATCTGTCTCTATTTGTATAAATACTGACCCAAGAGCCTTTGCAATAGAACGACAAATATTAATGGATTTTTCATCTCCCTCCACAGACATTACTATTCCGGAAAAGGGATTTTGGGAATGGTTTAAAGAAACAAAACTTTGAAGGGGATGCATCGAACCTTTATAAATATTTTCGGAATCGTTCCCCGGCTTTGACATTGATTTTGACATTGACGTTGAAATCGGCTTTGAAATTGGCTTTAATATATTTGAAGATAATGCTCCGCTGCAATGAAGAACAACCGTGTTTTCACTAAAACCATTTTGTGCAGTAATTTCAGAATACACCTTGCCAATGGCGGTATCAGGGGTGGTTATAAAAACAATATCCGTACCTTGTGAAATTTCCCATGGTTTTAAGCTGAAGTTCTTACAACCGGTTATTCTTGCAGCTCGTTTTGCGGAACTATCTGTGGTACAGCTAAATCCAGTCAGCCTGTAACCAGCTTTACCAAGATTTACACTAAGAGCTGTTCCAACCTTACCACAGCCCACAATGGCAAATGTGGGCATTATTTCGGACGTTATCATGTTTTACCTCTTTTAATAACCGTGTTCATCAGAAGGAAATTTACAAGTTTGCACTTCTTTAATATATTCACCAACTCCTTTTATAACTTCATTACGAAGTTCGGCATATTTTTTTACAAATTTGGGAAGATGTCTGTTGGTAAGGCCAAGTAAGTCGTGCAGTACAAGAATTTGTCCATCGCACTCAGGACCAGCTCCGATACCGATTGTAGGTATGGATAAAGCTGCTGTTATTTTTGAGGCAATTGGTGAAGGAATGCCTTCGATAACAACTGAAAAAGCACCGGCATCTTCAACCCTTCGGGCATCATCTAATAACCTGTCTTCATCTCGCTGTACCTTAAATCCTCCCATCATATGTACAGATTGTGGGGTAAGGCCAATATGTGCCTGCACCGGAATACCGGCACTTGAAATTGCAGTGATAACATTGCAAACATCTGCTCCTCCTTCAAGTTTTACGGCAGTTGCTCCTGCACTTTTTAAAAACCGTCCCGCATTTGTAACTGCCTTGTCAATGCCGGCCTGATACGACATAAACGGCATATCGCCTATAACCATAGCGTTTTTAGTTCCTTTGGATACAAGCTTTGTGTGATATATCATTTCATCCATAGTTACAGGCAGTGTAGTATTAAAATAATTGATTCAAGTTAAAAAACTTTATTTTATAACATTCATGGCAGAATTGACTACCACAACAAAACGTGAAAACCTTTGTAATACAACATTTTATCAAGACTTTCATATAATTTGCCATGGTGGAGTACCCTTACGATAAACTCTTATTCTGATATCTTTACCAACTGTGATGCAGGAATAATATCCACTCTTTTTTTTATATGCGCAAGTTCCTGTTTCAGTACTTTATATGTTACCTGATGGGGATGCCCTATTCCTATGGCCGAACCATTTTTTATGGCTTTGCGTATTAAAATTTGAATTTGTCTTTGGATAGCTTCTTCTACTTGAAGATGATCTAAAAAAACATCTCTTTCAGCAAAAGGGAGTCGGAGTAATTTTGCTGATTGCCTGCATCGGGAATCCTTGGTGGTGCGACTGTCTATAAAAAACAGATTTTTTTTCTTTAACACAATAAATATTTGACGCAGTTGCTCAGACCGTTCAGTCATTTTTGAACCCATATGGTTATTAACTCCTACTGCGTAAGGAACTTCTGCAATATCTCCTGCAAGCTGCCAATCAATTTGATTTGGTGTCATAGCTGTTAAAAGTGCCCCTGGACCCGGTTTTATACGTGGGTATTGGTGCGGCTCCATGGGAAGATGGAGCATGATTTCACAATTTTTATCATAAATTTTTTTAGATATTGTTTTCTGAAAAGGACTAAAGGGAAGCATGGAAAAAGTGAGTTCGGCATCAAGTTCAAGAAGCTTTTCGGCAATTTCAATATCATACCCCATATCATCTATTATAATTGCCACTTTTGGTTTTTTACTTTTTATTATAGGTGGATAGATAATTTTCGCTGGCACGGAATTTATATCGTTATCTTCCGGAAAAACTTCAAACGTTGGAAGAATTCGTTTTGATTGCTGTGTTGCTGGTTTTATATTTTTACTTGTTTTATTAATACTGGCTGATTTTCTGGTCACATCCGAATCTTTAAATGTAACTGAATTTTTATTAACTTTTTTTATTTTATCTCCATTAGTTTTTTTATTCAGAACTGTTTTTTTATGGTATGCTGTAACTGGAATACTTTGGGATGATTTTTGTGAAGACTTATAAATTTTTTTTCGGGTATTTTCTTTGGAAGTTTTTTGAAGAATCTGTTTGCGTTGGGCAGATTTTTTTATTTTAGCTATTTTATCTGT
>NBLS01000093.1 GCA_002084385.1 Desulfobacteraceae bacterium 4572_19 | reverse complement strand
AATCATTTGTCAAGAAAAAAAATAAAGTTATATTTTATTTGTCAGAATAAATTTAATCTAACAATAATACAATCCGTAAACATTTACAGGCTCACAATTTTTTTGGTATTTGAAAAAAATATTAATAATCAGTTTTAAGCTTTCGTTCCAGTTTAAATTCCAGGGTCTCAATTCTGCCTTTAATTTCACGCACAAATTCAGGTCAACTTTACTCCAGTTTCTAAAATCTCTTTTACGAATGGATTTTGTAAATTGAAATCTTTGGAAGAAAAGGGCATTACTTCTATTTCGCTACTAACGGAGAGTGTAATTTTTCTTATTTTGTCTTTGTCATCAATTCGATCTCCAGAAAAAATATCAGACACTAAGGCAATATCAATATCACTCCATTTTTGATAATTACCCTTTGCATAACTGCCAAAAAGAATCGCCTCTTTAATTGGTATAGCATTTTTATTTAATACTTTTAGATAATCACTGATGGTTTTGCTTATTCTAATTGGGAGTTGAACCATTTATAAAGCTCCTTTATTTTTGAGAAATATTTATTTGTATATTCCTCAGTGCATTTTTTATAAAATCCAAATTTATAATCAGGGTAGCGTGTTTGGAGATTAAAATCGGTTATTGTATCCAATAAAAAATTTTGTTGTTCATCTAAATTTATTTTAGACAATTCGGCCAATCTGACAAGATTATGAATTTTCGGAGGTATTTTACTACTATTTTTATCAATAAATATTGCTTTTAAAACCTTTTCAATAACCAAATGTCCAATAAACAAACACCAATCATATTTTTTTGACTGAAACATACTTTCAGCAGATTCCAAGTCATGCTTAGCACTTTTAAGCCAATATTTAATATGTTCTTCTTTTTTCATTTAGTTAATTACTTTTTTTATATATATAACTTACCATGGCGAATAATACCTCACAGCAAAAACTTAAAGTCTCTACAATACAACGTTTTATGGAAACTTTCATATAAATAAAAACTGACAAAATTAAAGCGAAAATTGTTTATTCTCATTCTTCTACACTTTTTAAAATTTGTATTTTACAAAAACCACAGATACGTTAATACATAAAGTATTTTACGTCAAGTAAAAATTGTTGGTAGCGTTAATAATTTAGAATTTTAGCAATTTCAGCTCATCTTTAAGAATCCTTATAGTAAAGGGATAAAAATCCGACGATAGGTCACCAGCTTGTGAACGCTTACAAATATAGTATATTAATTACGAGGTTTGTAAAAAGTAAAAGATAAATTTTTCAATTCTTTTTTAAGTGGAGCTATCATTACATTAAGTTCTTTTTTTGATAAAGCTGTCAATCATGAAAGATTAGATTTATCATTTTTATTTTACAATTTTTAGATTATTCTTCGGTCTTGATAAGGGTTCATCAAACAATAAATTGTATTTATTGAGTGTTGAGATGTCTGATTGGGTTATGTTGTTAAATTACACGAAGTCACGCACAAATTCAGGTCAACTTTACTCCAGTTTCTAAAATCTCTTTTACGAATGGATTTTGTAAATTAAAATCTTTAAAAGAAAAAAGCATTACTTCAATTTCGCTACTAACGGAGAGTGCATTTTTGCAACCGTTCACAAACAAGAAATGTGATTTTTCGGTAATCTCACATTTGTAAGCGTTCACAAGCCTTATATTCGCATAAATAATAAAGAATAAACATCTGCAAATATTTTATTTGGTAAAATAAATTTAATCTAACAATAACACAATCCTAATACAATCCTAACATGGTATGTATAAATTCTTTTTTAAGGAACGATACCGTTCACAAGTAAAAAGAACATTTATTAATTTTTTTAGGAGGTAAAAATGAAGAAAATGGTTAAAATTGTAGTTGTATTAACGTTGTTTATGCTGACTGTATTACCCAACAGCTTTGCAGAAAAACTTGTTATTAAAGGGTCAACTACCGTGCTTCCCATTGTACAAAAGGCAGCAGAAGCTTATATGATGCAATATCCGGATGTAAAAATTTCCCTGTCTGGCGGTGGTTCGGGAAACGGCATTAAGGCAATTATTGATGGAACCGCACAAATTGGTAATGCCTCGAGGTTTATTAAACAAAAGGAAGTTGACCTTGCTATTTCAAAAGGTGTTTATCCGGTGCCTTTCAGAATTGCATTAGATGCTATTGTTCCCGTGGTAAATATTAAAAATGATATTACCAATCTTACCATGAATCAGTTAAGAGATATTTATCTTGGTAAAATTAAAAACTGGAAAGATGTTGGCGGGACTCCCGGGGAGATTGTCGTAATTTCCAGAGATAGTTCTTCGGGAACATTTGGAGTATGGAAAAAAATGGTAATGAAAAAGAAACGTGTTATTCCAAATGCTCTTACGGTTCCTTCTAACGGTGGTATTGTACAGGCAGTTATAACTACGCCCGGTGCAATCGGGTATGTTGGATTGGGTTATCTGAATAGTCAGATAAAATCAGTAAAAGTAAATGGAATTCAAGGAACAGAAGAGAATACTTTAAACGGCTCATTTCCAATATCCCGTGGGCTTTTTATGTTTACAAAGGGCTGGCCGGTTGGTGTTACCATGGAGTTTATTTCGTTTGTGCTTTCTAAAAAAGGGCAGAAACTTGTAAAACAGGCAGGATCCATTCCTGTTTTTTAATTAAGGATTCACTCTAAGGAGCAAATTTTTGAAACGTCAAAATATAGATAAAGGAGTGCGGTTAGGCTTTTTGATAATCACATTTTTTTCAATAACAGCATTGTTTTTAATTATGATATTTCTTCTTAAAGAAGGGCTTCCTGTATTTAAAGATATTAGTATAAGTGATTTTATATTTGGTCACTATTGGTATCCAACAGATGATCCGGCTGATTTTGGAATTTTCCCACTACTCCTTGGAACTGTTTGTGTAACACTATTATCAGGCATAATGGCGATTCCTTTGGGAATTATGACAGCCGTATATCTTGCAGAAATTGCCCCTTTGCGAACGGCTGAAATTATAAAGCCAATAGTGGAGCTTATGGCATCAATGCCATCGGTTATAATTGGATTTTTTGGTATGGTGGTGGTGGCACCTTTTATCCAGAAGCTTTTTAATATTCCGGTTGGATTAAATATGTTTAATGCATCTTTAATGTTAGCTGTTATTCTTGGGCTGTCAAGAGCTGTTGGGGAAACTATGGTAGTTTTAATGGCTGCAGGAGGGGCAGCTATGATACCAAAGTCCATTTTTGATCCGGTTCGTCCAATGCCCGCATGTATTGCTGCGGAAATGGCAGAAGCTCCATTTGGAAGTGAACACTACCATGCACTTTTTGCCATTGGTATAGTTCTATTTATATTTACTTTTATTTTTAACTTAATTGCCGATTATATCTCTTATAAATTCAGGCAGGTGGGAGAGGCATCTTTATAATGAAAAAACAGTTACTAATAAAGCAGCGATTATTAAAACAAAAATCATGTTTTTTCTTGTTTAGAGCCGCAGCCTTTTTAAATGGTGCGGCTCTTTTAACAATTATATATTTTATGGTATCGCGTGGCTGGAGTGCCATTTCCTTGGAGTTTTTAACAATGGCACCGAAAAACTCCATGACAGCCGGTGGAATTTTACCATGTATTGTAGGAACTATCTGTTTGTGTACAATGACCATACTTGTAGCATTACCCATAGGTGTAGCTTCAGCTGTCTATTTAAGTGAATATGCAAAACAGGGTAAACTCGTCAGATTTATACGACTTTGTATTAATAATCTTGCTGGTATTCCATCTATTGTATTTGGACTATTCGGCCTTGCTTTTTTTTGTATAGTACTAAAAATGGGTGTGTCTATTGTTGCCGGAGGATTAACACTTGGGGTTATGACTTTGCCGGTTATTATCGGAGCCTCTGAAGAGGCTTTAAAAGCAGTTCCTGCTACTTATCGTGAAGCTTCTCTTGCACTTGGGGCAACCAAGTGGCAGACTATCCGCAAAATTGTACTTCCGTCTGCATTTCCGGGTATTATTACAGGTTCAATTTTGGGATTAAGCAGAGCCGCAGGTGAGACAGCACCTATTATGTACACAGGAGCTGTCTTTTTTACACCTGATCTTCCAACTTCAATTTTTGATGAGGTGATGGCATTACCGTATCATATTTATGTATTGGCAACAGCTGGAACTGAAATTGAAGCTACCCGACATCTTCAATATGGAACAGCATTGGTTTTGATTACACTTGTAATGGGAATGAATCTTTTTGCGATTATTTTACGTGCAAAAATGAGAAAAAAATTAAGGATATAATTTAAGGATATAATTTAATGGAAAACAGTATTAAAATGCACACAGATAATCTCGATTTTTTTTATGGTAAATTTCAGGCACTTTATAATATTTCAATTGAATTTATTGAAAATAAAGTAACAGCACTTATAGGTCCATCCGGTTGCGGAAAAAGTACTTATTTAAGAAGTTTAAACAGAATGAATGATCTTATTCCAGGAGGAATTAAAATAAATGGGAAAATCATGTTGGGTAATCAAGATATTTACAAACCATCGGTGGATGTTGTAACCTTGCGACGACGAGTTGGTATGGTCTTTCAAAAGCCCAACCCTTTTCCAAAAACTATTTTTGAAAATATTGCTTATGGATTAAAAATAAATGGTATAAAAAACAAATCAAAAATAGTAAATATGGTGGAAAAAAGTTTGAAACAGGCAGCTATCTGGGACGAGGTTAAAGACAGATTAGATGAGTCTGCTTTGGGTCTTTCAGGCGGTCAACAGCAAAGGCTTTGTATTGCCCGTGCCCTTGCAGTGGAACCTGAAATATTATTAATGGATGAACCGGCATCCGCCCTTGATCCCATTGCAACTCAAAAAATTGAAGAATTAATTACCATGCTTTCTTCAAAACTAACTATTATTATTGTAACTCATAATATGCAACAGGCTGCCAGAGTTTCAAATAAGACAGCATTTTTTTATATGGGAAAACTTATTGAAATAAATGATACCAAAACGCTGTTTACAAAACCTGAGTTAAAACAGACAGAAGATTATATTACCGGAAGGTTTGGTTAGGGGTTCACCCTAAATTATAAATTTAAAGACTGAAGGTATTCTGTTTAAATTTCATAGCAAATTTATTTTTTGTAATAATTGTTCCCCGATTTTATTGGTTTTTATTTTTTACAAATTATGTAAGATTACCGAAAAATCACACTTCTTGTTCGTGAACGATTACCAAATTATTTTACCATGAAATTAAAACAGGATACGATTGGAGGATAAAAATGCCGAGTCATTTACAAAAAGAGATAGAAAAAATTAAAAAAAACATACTATCTCTTGGAGCAATAGTGGAAGATCGATTTCAAAAAGCAATTTATTCTGTAAAAACCGAAGATTTGGAACTTGCCGAATTTATTATCAGTTCAGATTATCAAGTTGATGAACTGGAAATTGAAATGGAAGAGGACTGTTTAAAAATACTTGCTCTCTATCAGCCTGTAGCTATGGATTTACGATTTATTGTGGCTGTAATAAAGATAAATAACGATCTTGAAAGAATAGCAGATTATGCCGTAAATATTGCAAGGAGATTTAAAACCTCTTCTGATAATCCCAATAAATTTAAATATGATTATACATCCATGGCAAATCAGGCAACAAAAATGTTAAGAATGAGCCTTGATGCCTTGGTACGCATGGATGTTAGTATGGCTTATGATGTTATAAAAATGGACAAAGATGTAAATTTTATGAGAAATGAAGCATACGACTCAATGAAAAATGATATTAAAAAACATCCGGAAATGGTAAGCGAGATTATAAATATGTATCTTATTTCAAGGCATTTGGAGAGAATCGGGGATCACACAACAAATATAGCAGAAGAGGTGATATACCTTATTAAAGGTGATATTGTAAGGCATTCATAAAAA
>NBLS01000092.1 GCA_002084385.1 Desulfobacteraceae bacterium 4572_19 | reverse complement strand
TACATCTGTACTTACATCAACAGCCTGTTCTGCAGGATAGACCAGTACCGGTACTGAAGGCTGTTCCTGTTTTTCAGTTTCTGTTGCATTCTCGCAAGAGAAAATTGTGAGACTGATCAAAACTGTTACTATTATAAATAAAATTGTTCGCATTTTTCTTCTCCATATTTTGGGTATGCTTCGAATTATTATTTCTGAATGCTATTCACAGATTTATCCTTTCAGAGTTTCTCTGGTGCATCCTAGCCCAAGTATCTCCTATATATACTCAAACAACTCACAATCGCTCATTATCCTGTATGAATTAATTCTGTAAATACTATTGTCTATTGAAGCAAGTTATTATTAACTGTCAATTGTCCACTGAAAATGTCAACTAGTATCGCTATGGACGGCGCACAACGCGGAAGCCTACATAGCGAAAGTGAAAGTAAGGGCTATCGCTCCAGGTACGATCCACCACGCGTGTGTATGAAGAATCATAGTTCCAACTACCACCGCGCAAGACGCGATAAGAGCCAGAAGACGGACCCTCTGGATTTGTCTGACTATCACTTGAATACCTGGCATACCAGTCATTACACCATTCGTTAACATTACCTGACATGTCATGTATTTCCAACTGGTTAGCTAATTTTGTTCCAACTTCATGAGTAGTAGAACCGGAATTGGAATTATACCAAGCATAATCTGCTAAATTATCAGTAGTTCCTGCATATTCATAATTATCAGTATGATGAACACCGCCACGGGAAGCATATTCCCACTCTGCTTCTGTAGGTAAACGATAACCATTTTTTGTAAAATCACAGATTACATCACTACCATTTATAGTATAACACTGCTCAAAGCCGTCTGCTATACTTAAAACATTACAATAAGCTACTGCATTATACCAGGTTACTTTTTCTACTGGTTTGTTATCTCCTTCAAAAGATGATGGATTACTGCCCATTACACCTTGATAATCTGCTTGAGTTACTTCATACTTACCAATATAAAAACTGCTCAAAGTTACTTCATGGGTTGGTGTTTCATCACTACTACCATTACCTAAGCGATCACCCATGATGAAGGTGCCGCCTTCAACTAAAACCAATTCGGTGGGAGTAACAGTACCAACTCGTTTCGTTGTAAAGCTTTTGATACTCCCTCCTGTTCCTTGTTCCCATAGTTGTGATGTTATATAAGTTTGAAAATAATAGGTGGTATTAGGATTTAAATTTTCCAATGTATAATTATAATCAATATTTCCTCCTGCAACCCAATATAGACCAACTTCAGATAAACTGCTCTCAGAAGTTCCATAACGAAAACCAATATACAAATGACTCCAATTGCTGCAATTGAATCGTCCTTTTAGTACTGCTGTAGTAAATGTCACTTCTGAGGCATCATATGTTATTAGTGTAGGTTCTCTTGTTGTAAAACTTTTAACAATCCCATATTCTATACCTTTTGAATTTATTGCATAAGCTTTAAAGTAATAAGTGGTATTACTTGACAAACCCTCTAAATCTGAGGAAAAAGAACCAGTCCCGTTTTCACTAGTTTTTTTGCTCGTTAAATCATCTGATGAAGTGCCCCAATAAAAGCCTCTTTCTGTTACATCTGCGCCGCCATTGTCAGTTACTTCTCCGTTTAATTGAACTGAATTACTTCCCACATTACTTGCTTCATCTGTTGTTACCTGTGGTAGTGAAATTTCTTGTAAAGTTTTGAAGCTTTTAACAGTACCGCATGAAGAAGTTGCTGAGTTATCTGCATAAGCCATGAAGTAATATGTTGTATTGCCGGTTAATCCGCTAAGATTTAATGAATATTCTCCCGTACCCGTTCCACTGGGGGCTTTATGCGAGAAATCACCTTGAACAGTTCCCCAATAAAATCCCCTTTCGGTTATTTCAGAAACGCCGTCATCTGTAATTCCACCATTTAATTGAACTGAATTACTTTCAACATCACTTGCTTCATTTGTTGTTACCTGTGGTGTTGAAATTTCTGTTGAAGTAATGAAGTTTTTACTCAAACCACATGAAGATGTTGCAGAGTTATCTGCATAAGCCATGAAGTAATATGTTGTGCTGCCAGTTAAGCCATTAAGATCTAATGAAAATTCACCTGTACCTGTTCCACAGGCATCTTTATGAGAATAATCACCTTGAACAGTTCCCCAATAAAAGCCTCTTTCTGTTATTTCTGCACCACCATTATCTGTAATTTCAGCATTTAACCGAGCAGAAGTAATTCCAACATTGCTTGCCTGATTCGTTGTTACCTGCGGTGTTGAGATTTCCAGCTGAGTCGTGAAACTTTTGACTGCACCATAAGATGTCCCCACCGAGTTTATCGCATACGACTTAAAGTAGTAACTTAAAGTAGTAAGTTTTATTCCCGGTTAGACCACTGAGATTTGAACTATAAACTCCCGTTCCGTTTCCACTGGTCTTTTTATTTGAAAGATCACTCGCTGTAGCGCCCCAATAAAAGCCTCTTTCTGTTACATCTGCGCCGTTGTCAGTTACATCTCCGTTTAATTGGGCAGATGTTAAACCTATATTACTTGCCTCAATAGTTATTACCTGAGGTTCGGAGATTTCCAGCTGAGTTGTGAAGTTCTTAAAGTAGTAAGTTTTATTCCCGGTTAGACCACTGAGATTTGAACTATAAACTCCCGTTCCGTTTCCACTGGTCTTTTTATTTGAAAGATCACTCGCTGTAGTGCCCCAATAAAAGCCTCTTTCTGTTACATCTGCGCCGCCATTGTCAGTTACATCTCCGTTTAATTGGGCAGATGTTATACCTATATTACTTGCCTCAATAGTTGTTACCTGAGGTTCTGAAATCTCCAGTATTGTCTTGAAACTTTTAATCGCACCGTATGTTATTCCCGCCGAGTTTATTGCATATGCCTTGAAGTAGTAAGTATTATTACTGGTTAAATAGCTGAGGTTTGAGGAATATGATCCCGTTCCATCGCCACAGATCTTCGTATTAGGAAGATTGCTCGCTGAGTAGCCCCAATAAAAGCCTCTTTCTGTTACATCCGCGCCGCCATCATCCGTAACGATACCGTTCAATCTAGCTGTTTCGGTTCCAATATTGTTTGCTGCATCTGTAGTTACTTGAGGTTTTGTGATTTCCATCTCTGTCGTGAAATTTTTAACCGCACCGTATGTGGTTCCAGCTGTATTTGTTGCATAAGATTTATAGTAATATGATTTAGAACTAGTTAACCCGCTTATGTATGAGGAAAATGATCCTGTTCCATTTCCGCTGGATCTTTTATTAGAAAGGTTACTTGCTGACTCACCCCAATAAAAACCTCTTTCTGTAACATCCGCGCCGCCATCATCCGTAACTGCACCGTTTAATTTGGCTATGTTAGCTCCAATATTGGTTGCAGCATCTGTAGTTACCTCCGGTTGTACTACCGCTACTTCAGTCTTAAAGCTCATAACTGCGCCGTACGATGTTCCAGCTATATTTATTGCATAAGATTTAAAATAGTATGTTTTGTCGCTGTCTAAGCCATTCAGATTTGAAGAATATGATCCAGTTCCATCGCCACAAGCCTTCTTTTCAGTAACATTACTTGCGGTTGTTCCCCAATAAAATCCTTTTTCTGTTATTTCCGCTTCTCCATCATTGGTAACTATTCCCCTAAGCTGGGCAGAAGAGGTTTCAATATTACTAGCCGTATTTGTCGACACCTCGGGTTTTGCAATCTGATATAGAATGAGTTGCTTGTCATTGCCAGGATTATATTGTTGCATGTTTGATAACTTACAACTTTCAACTTCATTATCTGCAGAATATCTAAGTGTACCGGAGTATCCATTTCCTTCTAAAATCCATTCTGTTTCAATATAATATTTATCTCCGATAGTTAAATCTAAATCATCAAAAGCAACACTAATGTAATTGCCGGCATAATAACTAACAACATTGTCGGATGAAAATATATCATCCTCCATTGAGAGATTATTATTGATTTCTTTTAACAGATTTGTATTATTATCATCAGTTATATAAACATTGTATGTATTACCCTGTTGCCCCCAATTCCTATGTATACGAATTGTTTTTACAGCCACAACATCATCAAAACCCCAGTCAACTACTTTTGTAAGTCTAAATTTCATCTCAGCATATGTATTCATGCTACTTTCTAAGTACTCCAAGGCATTGGCATAATTATACGAGTTATACCATCTTGTCGGAATTTCTGAAAAAAAATGACTGAGTGAATTTTGTGTTTTGCGAATCATCGACGAGATAACTATTTTGTCATACAAATTATACATTTTCATGTCAAAAGACAATCCGTCATCATTAGCACTATAAATGGAAAAATGCCTAACCTCGGCAATAACAACCCTTTTTTCTCTGTCGATTCGTTTTACTTTTAGCTCTTTTTGAATATGATCAATAGGATCAAAGTAATAAATTCTGCAAGAGTTTAAGTCCATCCCATCTTGGACGGGAATACCAATTTCTACGGCTTCTTTGAAAGTTGTTCCTTCAGGTTCAAAAGAAACTTTAATTGAAGTTGAGTCACCCGGAATATTTTGGTCTATTTCATTTATTGATACGGTAACATTATTCTCCAATGCACCTTCTGGAATATCAACAAATGCCCCATAAACAGGGGAGTCTTCGTCCTCAATTTCATATAAACCTCCATCTTCGGTAATTGTAGCACTTTGTACGGAAGGTTCCGTCGATGAATCTTCACATCCTGTAAAGACCAGTAATGAAATGACTGTCAGAAGTAGCATACTTAGAATTTTCTTGTTCATTTTTTATCCTTTATAATATTATCCATAAAACATGTAAATTTTGATTAAAAAAAATTATATCTAGCAATTATCAATGAGTATTTAATAAAATCAACGAAATTGAACCAAATCCTCTACGGTAAACTATAAATCCCACACACATGCAATCACTATACCAATCAAAACTCATATCGAATCCGTACCTAAAAAACCTCTTAAAAATTCTGTCAGCTTTCTTTTGTTGCCACTCTCCATCAAAAATGTTGTAAATCGGCCACAAAAAAACACCCGAATATACAATTTTGATTTTTCAACATCTACTTTCTTGATTGTATTGTGTTTCAATTTTCACAAACATAGGCATATTTCAAATAGACAAATACCTATTTTACTTTAATTACATAAATTATTCTCAACATAGACACACTTATATAAAGAACAGAAAATGATTACTTTTTAATAACGCATAAAAATTTACATCCACAACAAGAAATGTGCATAAAACATTTTAATTCACACATGATCTTTGATTGCATTGAACAAAATAATACTTTCATCCTAATAAGTCAACGATTTTGTTCCTATTTTAAAAAAAACTTCCATTATAAAATACAAGAAATCTTTATAGATAGTTTAAATTATAAAAAATATGGTTCTATCACATAAAATGAGAGGTTGTAATTTATTCCCAATCTATCTTTTCGCTAAAAGACCGTTTCACAGAATTGGTAAACGGCAGCCCACATAACTATCAAAAGCATTCAACCATAAATCACACAGATTTCACTAATTAAGTCAAGACCAAAGGCTTTTTACCACGAAAGGCACGAAAAATCTTAAGGTAAGGTCAAAATCAAAAATATTATCCACAAATATACACAAATCTTCACGAAAAAGATCAAAATCACTAGCCACTTAACCTACTAATTAAGGCTACCCTGCTTAGAACAGTAAGTGCGAAATCTGAGATAATCATACTATCTTCTTTATAGTAAACAGACAAATAGAAAGGTACAATTTTGCGAAACAGAGTTATATGTAGCACCGAGCACTCTTCCAGCACCTACAATTTACAGCCCTGCCAAATGTCTTTTTCAACCATATAATTGAGAATCAAATCCTGTACCTGGGTTTTATTTTCACACCACGAAGGAGCTATCAGAT
>NBLS01000006.1 GCA_002084385.1 Desulfobacteraceae bacterium 4572_19 | reverse complement strand
GTTAAGATTACGTGTGATTATCAGGTTATAAAAAAAAATCCCAAACCCTTTAGTTTCAAAAGATTTGGGATGATTTATGATTATGTGTGAAATTCAATTTGGTGGAGGTGGCGAGAGTTGAACCCGACACCATACCATTATAACCAGTAATAACGCACCTTTTTATTAATCTGAGAATGAACATGATCCAACATATCCGGCAATTTATATTCCTTAGAGACCGACTGGGCAACACCTAATCTTATGCAATTAAAATTTTCATTTATACCGAATTCTTTATATGAAAGTCCCTGAAAAAACTCTATAATAAAGACTTTTATTTTTCGTTGTAGCACATTATTCGCCATGGCAAGTTCTAAAAAAACACTTCAGAACTAATATTTAAAGCTTTGCCAAGCACCTTTGCCTGTTTTTTTCCGATGGTCCGTTTATTATTCTCTATTTCTGAAATATGCACTTGGGAAATACCTGTTAACTCTGAAAGCTGTTTTTGAGTAATATTTTCTTTAGTTCTAGCCCCTAAAAGAGCAATCCCCTGCAAAGAATTTTCTGCAAAGTCTTCAAAAAGCTCATTTACATGGATTCTTTCAGATACATCAGCAAAACCAAGGGATTGTAAAACAGTACCAACTTTTTTCCTATTTTCCAGCTGTCCTGCAAACCTCAATTCAATAGGGAGTTTTTTCGTATGTTCCAGCATATTGAATCTCCACAATTTGTATTTCTTTATCAATTACCTTCCATACTGCAACATACGTGGGATGTCCTTTTTTTAAATGACAATGATGTTGACCACTTCCGAGAGAACTGTAGTTAGGCCAATTTCCCCGAACAGGTCCAAGTTCTTTAATTTCAGTTACCAAAATATACAAAGCAGCTTTAACCCTTTGGGGTAACTTCTTTACTTGTTTTTTTACCCTTTTAGTTGAAGTAACGACCCATATCATACCTATGCCAATCTACCGTTTTTTTGTTGAACAATAAAAAAGTGCTTAAATCAAGGATTTAATGGTGGAGGCGGCGGGAGTTGAACCCGCGTCCGAAAACAATCCACAATGGATTCTACATGTTTATCCCAAACTTTAATTTTCATCTATCTGGTCTCCTTCGGGCAGGATACCTGACGGCTTATCCTGTAAGTTTAACCGATTATGATACAGGCACCCATAAACGGCTGTTCCGCGAGTCGACGCCCTTTACTGAATTTGCGGAAGGAACTCAGCAGGACGGTAGCAGCTCTACGCTGCTACGGCGTAATTATAATCGTCTGCGATTATTTTGTTTCCGCCGTTTAACGAGTCTGCGGCACTCGACATGCTACCATAGCTTCAAAAATCCCCGTCGAAGCCATTTCGCCCCCATATTTTCAAAGAACTTACCCTAACAAACTTTACCACAATGAAAAATTTTTATGCACTGGTTTTCTATGGACTTTCATACGAACCTGACCAATGTTATCTGAACTATATTATACTTTCAAGCCAGTTTCAGGTGTAAGAATAAATACTAATTATTAAAAAGTCAAGATTTTTATAATAATTCATAAATAAATAATAATTACTGTGTCTTGTTTAAATTTCAGGGCAAATTTATTGTAATGTGAGATTACCGAAAAATCACATTTCTCGTTCGTGAACGGTTACAATTTATTTTTATACTAATTTTATATATAGTCACCATAGCGGATGATGCACCACAACAAAAAATGAAAGTCTTATAATACAACTTCTTTATGAACTTTCATATAAACTTGCCATGGTGTAATTCACCGTGGCAATTATCCCTAAATTTTATTAGTTTTTATTTTTTTACAACTCCTTTTTTTGCAATCTACCAAGCTCTCTTTTAACATCTCGCTGCTTTAAACTTTCCCGTTTATCATAAAGTTTTTTACCTTTTCCAAGACCTATCTGTAATTTAATCTTACTATTTTTAAAATAAATTTTTAAAGGAATTATAGACATACCCTTTTCATTTACTTTTCTGGTAATTTTTTTAATTTCTGCTTTGTTTAATAATAATTTTCTCGGTCTTGTAGGATCATGGTTTACAATATTAGCATATGAATACTTACCAATATTAAGCTGATACACAAAAATCTCACCATTTTTAATACTTGCATAAGATTCTTTAAGATTTACCTTTCCATTTCTTAAGGATTTCACCTCAGAACCCACAAGAATAATTCCTGCCTCGTAATCATCATCTATTGCATAGCTGTGTCGTGCTTTTTTATTGGATGCAATCAGTTTTTTATATGGACCTTCCAAAAAAATCTCCTGTTATAAACCGTCAGATAATTATTCTCCTGAACTCTCTTTCTCAAAAATAATTTCACCAAACATGTTATGAATAAGCATTTCAACTTCCATTGCTGTACTTTTAAGTAGAGCCTCTTCTAAAAAACGTTCGGCTTCACTAACGTTCAACTTTCTAATTATATCTTTAATAACCGGAATTGAATGTGGATTCATGCTAAGTTCTTTAAAACCAAGCCCTAATAAAAGAGGAATACTTGCAATATTACCTGCCATCTCTCCGCACATACAAACTTCAACATTTTTTTCCTTTCCAACATCGACCACTTGTTTAAGCATACGAATAACAGCAGGATGAAACGGCTGATATAAATCGGCAACATCTCTATTACCCCTGTCAATTGCTATGGTGTATTGAATAAGATCGTTTGTACCTATACTGAAAAAATCTACGTATTCTGCAAAAAGATCCGCTATAACAACCGCAGCCGGAATTTCAATCATTATTCCAATTTGGATATTATCGTTATGGTTAATTCCATCTTTCTTTAAAGACTTGATAGCTTCCTTAAGCAGTTGTTTAGTTGCAATAATCTCATCTATACTTGAAATCATTGGAAAAAGAATTTTTATTTCTCCAAATACAGCAGCCCTTAAAATAGCACGAAGCTGGGTTTTAAACACATTCGGTTTTTTTAAGCAAAAACGAATAGCCCGAAGACCAAGGGCAGGATTAGCCTCATTATCAGCCGGAACGTAAGAGACAGCCTTATCTCCATTAATATCTAATGTCCGAACAGTTACAGGATGGGGAGCCATTAATTCTGCCACATCCCTGTATTGTTCAAAAAGCTGTTCTTCATCAGGAAGAGACTTACGGTTTAAATAAAGAAATTCTGTTCTGAAAAGCCCTATACCAACCCCACCGTTATCTCGTACCAGAACAATCTCTTCAGCCAACTCAATATTTCCCATAAGTTTTAAAGAAAAACCGTCAAGTGTTTTGGCAGGAAGATGACCTGCCCTGACAATTTTAGCCATTCGGTCTTCATATCTAAGCTTCTTTTTTTCATATTTATAAAGCGTTCGTTCAGTTGGGTTTACAATAACAACACCTGTATTGCCATCAATAATAAGAAAATCATCGTGCTTTAACAGTGTTGTAACATTTGCCAAACCAATTACTGCCGGAATACCAAGGGTTTTTGCAATAATTGTGGTATGGGAAGATTTGCCTCCATGGGCAGTAACAAACCCTTTAATACGCTCTAATTGAATCTGGCTTGTATCTGCCGGAGAGAGATCCGTTGCAATAAGAATTACACGTTTATCTATTCCTGAAATATCTATCTCTTTTACCCCAACAAGATTTTTCATTATCCGATCATAAACCTGCATTACATCTGTTGCTCTACCCCGAAGATAGGAATCAGTTATACCCTGAAACATCATTTTAAGTTTAGTTATAACTTTTTTTAATGCCCACTCTGCATTAATATGTTCCTGCTCAATCATATCAAGCGTTTTACCATACAGCATCTTATCCTTAAACAACTCCATATGTGTTTTAAGAATTGAAACCTGTTGCTGAAGTTCTTCACTCATTCCGCCGATAATACCCGCAAGCTCATCCTTTGCATTTTTTACTGCATGCTTAAAACGATTAACCTCTTCATACAACTCCTCTTCAGAAACATGATATTTTTTTATTATTTCTATACCGTCTCTATCTACAATATACGCCTTTCCTATACAAATTCCGGGAGAACCACCTACTGCTTTAAACTTAACTTCTTTATTACTTTGTTTTTGCATTTTTATCACTCTTCAAATCCTCTTTTAATAAGATTCGAAATCTCGTTTAATATTTCAGTATCTACCTTATCTTCAATCTCAATTATAACTTCTGTACCCTCGGTACATTCACACGTTAATATATCAATAATACTCGAAGCATCAACTCTTTTTGTACCTTCTTTGCTAAGCCAGACCGGCAATTTTGCTTTATCTGCAATAGTAGCAAGCATAGAAGCAGGTCTCGAATGAATTCCAAACTCATTAACAACAACTACTTTTTTTAATAACATACAATAACACCAATTACCAATTATTATTTACCATTTCCAATTATTACTTATTTCGTAACCGTTTCAAAGCAGACCGTGGAATAAAAGAGACTGTTTTGTCAAGATGAAGTGGAGTTCCAAGTAATTTAGCAGATTTACTTAAAACAGCACGAATCGAATCTAATCCTTGTTTATTAGCAAATGTTCTACAAAAAACTTCTCCCCATGAATTACTGTAAACAAGGGAATATTTATATATTCTCCTTAGTGTTCGGCTTAAACCAAAATTTACAATAACAAACATTTTATTTATTACCGGCTTTTCAAGTAGTGACGCAACAGAAATTTCTTCTGTTTCAATCATTTGAAAAAAATTATTCATCTCTTTAAAGAGTTCAATAACATCCTGATGTACCACAGATGTAGGATTAGGCTTTAATATAAACCTTATATCCGATAAATACAATCCATTATATACAAACCATGCCGCAATTTCCTCAATTCTGCTCTTTTCACATATCACTTCGTACCTGTTTCCATCCTTATCTCTTTGCTCTCTTTTCTTTATTTTCTGTAATGCCTCCCAAACAAACTCACCTCTATTTTTTTCTCTATAATTTAAATATATCTCGGTTATAAGACTTCCAAACTGTAATATCATTGGATTTTTTTTAATCTTAAACTGTTGCTCCGTAAGGCGAACATATACTTTTTTTCCTAACACAATAATATCCTGGGATGTTTTAATAGATTCCCAGTGTGAACTTTTTTCCACAAAAGAGCTTACTCTTTTAAAAACCTGCAACATAAATTCGTTCATTTGGTTTCCTAAAGCAGAAACTCGTTTAAAAAGCCAATTATTAAAATAAATAGAGTTTTCAATTTCTTTTTCACTCCAATTCCACACGGACATACATTGATAAATTAAATGCTTTTTAAGCCCCATCTTAGAGGTATTTAAATCTTCCAAAGATTCAATACCAAGGTTTAAAAAAAAGCAAGTACTAACAAGATCTTTTGAGTCATTTAAGCCAACTTTTTTATAATAATCTTCCACCTGTTCAAACAACAATATGTATGAATCCACATCTATAAAATTATGAGCTCCGGATCTCCAACGTTCTTTTAATAAATTGCATGATAACTTACCAATTTTTTTATCATGAATACACTTTTCTATCATGGCAACTTTCATAATTACATTAAAAGGATTCTTTAAATTTTTAAAAATTTGCCACATGGAAGCAGACAGGTATTCCACAGTTGAAATATCAGATACATTTCCAAGATCAAAAAAATAAGGGTAATAAGAAGATACAGCGTCATACAATGGAGTATAAGTTAAATCATCAAGTTCAGAAGGATAAATACACCAAAAAGGAATTTTACCGGCAATATGGATCATGGTTCTGTAAAACTCTTCTTTTAAAATCGTGGCATAAGCTAAATCCGAACTTGCATAATCACTGTCTCCAAATCTATCTTCTCTAATTTCGAATATATCCATCAAGTAAAAATTAATCCTGATATTAAATTCAATCATAGCCCACTTTTCCAACGCATTAAGCTTATCATGCAACAAACAAATATTAATTTCGCCAAGCTGTAACTTATCAATACACACCCAGTAATCAATATTTGAATCAATGGTTTGAGCTATAGAGCCGGTACTTCCCACCGTAAAAAGTCCGTGCACAGCATATGCATCTTTATGCAGGGGGATTTTACCTTGAAATTTTGGCAGATATTTCTCTGCAAGTTTTATAACACTCAAAGATGGAAAATAATTAAAAATTCCCGATGGAGTATTATTATCAGGTTTATAATTTGGTAAAACATCTAACTTTGTACTAATAATAAATGGAATAAGTTCAAATAATTCTGCCTGATTAGACCGCAATGTATCTATTGCCAATTCCAAACGACACATATTATAATTTGCAAATATTTTTGCTTGTTTATCCATTTCCATAAATCCAAGCAAAAGACCAAACCAGCTGTCTGTTATTCGATTAAACGCATAGTGTGCTGTTTGAGTTAACAACTTTTTATTACTATTTTGACCCTGATGTTGAACATGACGTTGTACATGGCAAAGAGACAAAGGAATTTCAAGCTCAGAAAACAGCGGACTCCTGACATTTAAATTTGCATATTTTGTCCCACTAACATTTAAAATTTCTACTCCATCAAAATTGCATAAAGTAACGCAAGTTCCGCAAAAATCAAACTCCGTAAGGCTTGCACCTGCAAATAAAACACATTCAAGTTTTGAAGTTGCAAAGCTTGAAAAATTTAATATTGAATTTGTAAAATCAGTTTTTTTAATTATTGCGTCAATAAAAAGAGTGCCTGCCATTGATGCGAATTTAAAGGAAGAATCACAAACCCATGCATTATTAAAACAGCACTCTTGCATATTAGCTTTTTTAAACGAAACGTTTAATAAATAACTTTTTTCAAATGTAACACAATTAAAAACGGCTCCATCAAAATCAACACTCTTCATACGAGCACCATTAAAAGATACACGAATAAGGTTAGCACCCTTCATATTAACATTTTTCATATTAACATTTCTAAAATCAACATCCGTTAATTTGCACCCCGAAAGATCCAGATCCTGAATAGTTTCACCCTGTAACGAGCTACCCCCAAGTTCCAGTGTATCCATTAATTTAATAATATTTTTCTTTTGCCCTTTATCAAAAAATTTACCAAGAAATCTCTTTTGATTATTTAATGCGATTGCCTTATCCGGCAATTTTATATCAGAAAGGTGTTTAGACTCTTTTTGAATGGCAAGTTCAATAGCGTCCTTAAATTGTAATATTTCTTTTTTAACTAATTCAATATTATTGAATTCTGGATATTCGATATTTTCAATAACATTAATACATGCAATCATTTTTTCCGGATTATTCTGTAAAAATTTTGTGGCAACTAACAATTCAAATTGTTCTCGTATTTTTACCCCTTCGGGAAGAGTTACAACATAATCCAAAATACTACGAACATCTGATAAATTCATATTACTTATTATTTTACAAATAGGTTCTATAAGCTCAAACCTTTTTAAAAGCAGGGTCAAGACGATTTGTTCTATATTAGAAATTTTATATACAGCAAGCACCTTAAACGCAGAGATTACAACGCCATCATTATTATCGTTTATAAATGGTAAAACAATTTTTATTATACTCTTATTTTCATCTTGCATTTTATAAATTCTTGCAAGAACTGAAAGAACTATAACTTTACCAAGGGGAGACTTATTTAAAGAGTGCTTGTTAGAAGACAACATATTTAAACATATATTATAACAAACTTTTCTGTTTACAAGTGCCATTACTTTAAGCCCAATCACATTTTTTTCAAAAAGCTTTGAAGATAATTCAGTCTTTGTAACAACTTTATCAAGTTGCAATCTTAAAGCAAGTTGAGCAAACAAAGGATGAATTTCCACTTGCATATCATATAAATCTGCAAAAAAGTTTACTATAACAGCACGTTTTTTTACACCCTGCAGCATTTTTTCTATGGAAATAAAAAATTTTTGGCGATTTGAATTTCCCATTAAGGTATATTGATAAGCAAAAACAAGTTTTTCCAAATCTGGAAGGGAGTTTATAATATCAACGAAGTGCTGATATGGCATAGATACCGTTAAAAAATACTTCCAAACATAATACGGTCCCCTACCTCCTGATTTTAAAAGTATTTGGATATAAAATTTTTTATCTCCAATGGATCGAAAAAATTTTATTTCATTATAAATAACACTTGCAAATTTTGAAGAGCTTGCTGATGTTTCTATTATCTCTTCTTTTGTAGCACCAAGGGGAATTTTTATTTTGGTAATTATTTTTCCAAGGGCAACTTTTGCATCATACCGCACCCCATTTGTAAAGGAGCGATATCCCTTAACCAGAATCTTTATACCTATTTCGGGGGATGTATCAGTCGCAAAAAAAATCATATTTCTTTGAATACGAACAGATACATTATCCCAATTTTCCTTAAAAAACTCTATAATATTATCATCGGTTCCAAAAAATCTTATCTGTTTTATATCAAGACTCTTCTGAGAAAGAAGTAAAATAAGTTTCTTAAAATCATTCTTAAAAATCATAATTACCCTTATAATTGTATTTTTTGAAAATAAAAATTGAAAAAATTATTTTTTCAGGTATTATTGCAACTAAATAATGTATTGTATAGCTTTAATTTCCAAAAGCTTATAACATTCATGGTAATATTAGACTATCACATAAATAATTTCACTGCGTTGTACACTTATTACAGTATTTCAATACGGTTTCTTTATTGTACCTTATGCACCTAATTATTTAACAGTCCATAACTTGCTATGGTAAATAATACACCTCAACAAAAAATTAAGGTATGTATAATATAGTTTTTCTATAGACTTTCATATAAAACTACATAGTATTAGTTTTTTTTAAAAAAGAATTTATAAATATGACAACTGAAAAATATACTGCACAATCAATTGAGGTACTAAAAGGGCTTGACCCTGTAAAACGCCGTCCTGGAATGTACACAGATACAGACAGACCAAACCATCTTGCCCAGGAAGTAATAGATAATAGCGTAGATGAAGCTATTGCAGGTTTTGCAGATAAAATTGAAGTTATTTTGCATACGGACGGTTCCTTGGAAGTTAGTGATAATGGACGTGGGATGCCTGTGGACATTCATCCGAACGAAAAAATTACCGGCGTTGAACTGATTTTAACAAAACTTCATGCAGGAGCAAAATTTTCTAATAAAGACTACACCTTTTCAGGCGGACTGCACGGTGTGGGAGTTTCTGTTGTAAATGCTCTTTCAAAACGTATGGATGTATTTATAAAGCGAGGGGGAGAAAAATACAGTATTTCATTTGAAAATGGATTTAAATCTTCGGAACTTGAACTTGTTGAAACCATTAGTAAAAAAAATACAGGTACATCTGTAAGGTTTTGGCCGGACCCTGTTTATTTTGAATATCCAAATATTTCGGCAAATAGCTTAAAACACATATTAAAAGCTAAAGCTGTTCTTTGCCCGGGGCTTAGTGTCTCCTTTGAAAATCATAAAACAAATGAACTTTTTGACTGGTACTTTGAAGAAGGCTTAAAAGACTACCTTACCGAAAGCCTGCATTTGCATAATCTTTTACCCGAAACACCATTTACCGGTGATTTTGGAGGGGAAGAAGAAGCCTGCACATGGGCTGTTACATGGATTCCCGAAGGTGGAGAAACCGTAACTGAAAGTTATGTTAATCTTATACCCACCAGACAAGGCGGAACACATCTTAACGGATTTAGAAGCGGGCTTTTGGCATCAATTAAGGAATTTTGTGAATTTCGCAAATTAATTCCAAGGGGAGTAAAACTTTCTCCTGAAGATATTTGGGAAAATTGTTGTTATATTCTCTCTGTAAAAATTCAAGACCCACAATTTTCAGGGCAAACCAAGGAACGGCTCTCATCGAGACAGTGTGCAGCTTTTGTTTCAGGTGCTGCAAAAGATTCTTTTAGTCTATGGTTAAATAAACATACCGACCATGGTGAGAAAATTGCGGAGATGGTAATAAATAACGCTCAAAAACGCCTTCGTTCCGGTAAAAAAGTTGCCAGAAAAAAAATAACAAGTGGGCCGGCTTTGCCGGGGAAGTTAGCCGACTGCACAGGACAAGACCCTGCCCGAAGTGAACTTTTTCTTGTGGAGGGTGATTCTGCCGGAGGTTCTGCCAAACAGGCAAGAGATCGTCAATTTCAGGCTATTATGCCACTTCGTGGAAAAATTCTCAATACATGGGAAGTTGATTCTAACATGATATTGGCATCAAAGGAAATCCATGATATTTCTGTTGCCATAGGTGTTGACCCTAACAGTGATAATCTTTCTACCTTAAGATACAATAAAATATGTATTCTGGCCGATGCTGATTCCGATGGTCTGCATATTGCCACGCTAATATGTGCTCTTTTTTTCCGTCATTTTCCAAAACTTGTAGTAGAAGGTCATGTTCATGTAGCAATGCCACCTCTTTATCGTATTGATGCCGGTAAAAAAGTATATTACGCCCTTGATGATTCCGAAAAAGAGATAATTATCAAACGCATAAAAAGAGAAAAAAAGAATGCCAAAATTTTAGTTCAAAGATTTAAAGGTCTCGGGGAGATGAATCAAACAAATAATCCTGAAACAAATAATCCTGAAGCAAATGTTCCTGAGGAAAATAACCTTGAAACCAATGTTCCTGAAACAGGCGATTTAACACCCGAAAATAGTGTTACAGAAAATATCCAGCCCGATGGTCTTCCTGATAGCTTACAAGATAGCCTAAAAGAACAAATGGAAAAAAGCAACTCACATAAAATTTTAGATATGCTTCTTTCTAAAAAACGATCAGGAGACAGGCGTATTTGGCTTGAAACCAAAGGCGATCTTGCCTGTGAATATACAAATACCGGTGAATTAATATGAGCAATGCTAATAACTTTGAAATAGAAGAGACAGAAAAGCAACCATTTGAATTGTTTACGGAAAAAGCATACTTGGAGTACTCCATGTATGTAATATTAGATCGAGCTCTGCCTCATATTGGTGATGGATTAAAACCTGTTCAAAGGCGTATAATCTATGCAATGAGTGAGCTTGGTTTAAAATCTTCTTCCAAACATAAAAAATCTGCCAGAACTGTTGGAGATGTACTTGGAAAATTTCATCCCCATGGCGATTCCGCATGCTACGAAGCCATGGTATTAATGGCACAACCTTTTTCCTATCGACATCCATTAGTTGACGGACAGGGCAACTGGGGGGCACCTGACGATCCTAAATCTTTTGCTGCCATGCGATATACCGAAGCCCGTCTTTCTGCTTATTCTGAAGTATTACTCGGAGAATTAGGCCAGGGGACAGTTGACTTTGTTCCAAACTTTGACGGAACATTAGACGAACCATCAACACTGCCCGCACGTCTTCCAAATATACTGCTCAATGGCACAACAGGCATAGCTGTTGGTATGGCAACAGATATTCCGCCCCATAATTTACGAGAAGTTGCTAATGCCTGCATTCATCTTATTGATAACCCCAAATCAACAATAGAAGAACTATGCGAATTTATCCAAGGACCTGATTTTCCCACAAAAGCTGAAATAATCACCCCCAAAGCAGATATTGCAAATATTTATTCAACCGGTAAAGGTTCTCTTAAAATGCGTGCTGTTTATGAAGAACAGCACGGAGATATAGTTATTACCGCCCTGCCCCATCAAGTTTCAGGAGCCAAAATATTAGAACAGATTGCAGCCCAGATGCAGGCAAAAAAGCTTCCCATGGTGGCTGATTTAAGGGACGAATCTGACCATGAGGAGCCGACCAGATTAGTAATTGTACCAAGATCGAATCGAATAGACAAAGAGGAGTTAATGGCTCATCTTTTTGCAACAACCGATCTTGAAAGATCCTACCGTGTAAATATGAATGTCATAGGGTTAAACGGCAAACCGCAAGTAAATAATCTTTTAATGATATTAACCCAGTGGTTAGAGTATCGAAAAATCACAGTTACAAGAAGGCTCCAGTATCATTTAGACAAAATACTTAACCGTCTTCATATTCTGGACGGACTTCTTATTGCATTTTTAAATATTGACGAAGTTATAGAAATAATAAGAAACGAAGAGCATCCAAAGGCTGTTTTAATAAAAAGATTTTCATTGAGCGATATTCAGGCAGATGCAATTTTAGATCTAAAACTTCGGCATCTTGCAAGAATAGAAGAAGTAAAAATTAAAGCTGAGCAAAAACAACTTGCTGAAGAGAGAGACAAGTTAGAGAAAATATTATCTTCTCCTGCAAGGTTAAAAACTTTAATAAAAAAAGAGATTAAAGCAGATGCAAAAAAATATGGAGATAACAGAAGATCTCCTATTGTTGAAAGAAAAGAAGCCCATGCTCTTTGTGAAAGCGATATGATTCCGGCAGAATCTGTTACTGTAATTCTCTCTGTTAATGGTTGGATACGCACAGCTAAAGGTCACGAAATAGACACATCCAAACTTAAATTTAAAGCAGGAGATAACCTTCTATCTGCAATTTGTGGCAAAAGCAATCAATTGGTGGTAATTATAGATTCAACAGGACGAAGCTACTCTACTCCGGCTCACACTTTCCCTTCTGCAAGGGGACAAGGGGAACCACTGACCGGTCGCTTTAATATGCCACCTAACGCAAAAACCATGGAACTTCTTACCGGCAATCCAAAAAAAAAGCTGTTACTATCTAGCACTGCCGGCTACGGTTTTATTACATCCCTTGGTGAAATGTATGCTAAAAACCGCAATGGAAAAGCTTTGATTACACTACCGGGAAAATCCATACCCCTCCCGCATAGCGAAATATTTAATATAACAAGCGATCTTCTTGCTGCCATCACATCAGAAGGAAGAATACTTGTTTTTCCAGTAAAAGAATTACCGGTTCTTTCAAGGGGAAAGGGAAATAAAATGGCAGCACCCTTATTATTTACGCCGGAAAACACCATCTTACCCTAAAACCAGAACAACTTGCTGAATACGTTGCCGGCCGTGGACGACGTGGCAGAAAACTTCCAAGGGGTTATAGAAATGTAAAAAGGGTAGAGGTTATAGAGCTTAAACCGAAGGTGAATTTGTAGGTAATAAATTTTTATAAATGTTATTTATTCGTAAATGATTATCATCGTTTATATATGGGTTAAGGTTGGTATGAATCGGGGACATTTAAATAAATTACTTTTTATAAATATCAAAACTTCAAAAATAATACAAAACCGATTACACTGATGTCAAGTAACCACAGATGAGCACAAAAAGGCACAGATATAGGAGAATATAAAATGGCAAAAATAGAAGGTTTCCGAATAAAGAACTTCAGAACGTTAAAAGATGTTTCTTTAGGAAGACTTTGGAATCAACAAGGAGCTACACCATTAACTCCCATAACTGTAGTTATTGGAAAAAATGGTGTGGGTAAAAGTACATTATTCGATGCATTTGGTTTTTTGGCTAATTGCTTAAAATCAGGTGTAGAAGAGGCTTGTAATGCCCAAGGTCGCGGAGGGTTTGAAAAAATTTTATCACAGGGACATACTGGTCCCATTGAGTTCGAAGTTTATTACAAAGAAGATGGGAATGCCCGTCCGATTACCTATGAATTGTCTATTGTTCAGGATAAGTCTGGACGTCCTTATGTAGTTAAAGAGAGACTTCGACAACGTCGAAAAGGACAAAAACACGGCTGGCCGTTTTCGTTTTTGATTTTAAATAGTGGAAAGGGCATAGCATGGAAGGGAGAGCAAGAGGGATATCAAATTGATGATACAAAAGATGATTTCGACCTTCTGGGTTTAATGAAATCTCTTAAATCAGGAGATGCAAAAGAGGAATCAAAGAATACAGAAGTTGTCGAACTTGAAGATACTCGCAAATTAGGCATTACAACTTTAGGCTCACTAAAACAACACCCAAGAATTTCAGCTTTTCGACGTTTTATAGAAGGGTGGTATCTCAGCTACTTCACACCTGACGCTGCACGTAGTTTACCCCTCGCAGGGCCACAAAAACATCTCAATATTCACGGAGATAATCTTGGCAATGTTGTACAGTTCATGGAGCGCGAACATACCAAACGGTTTCAACTCATCCTTTCAAAAATTGCTGAAAAAATTCCTGGTGTTAGCACAATCGACACGGAAAAAACAAATGACGGGAGACTTTTGCTCCGCTTCAACGACAAAGGTTTTCAAGATCCTTTTTATGCACAACAAATGTCGGATGGTACACTCAAGGTTTTCGCCTATCTCCTACTACTTGAAGATCCCAATCCTCCACCATTTTTGTGTATTGAAGAACCTGAGAACGGATTATATCACAAGCTTCTTGAAGCTCTGGCAGCTGAATTTCGTTCTCATGCAACCGGTCGAAAAGGTGGTTCCCAAATTTTTATTACAACACACCAGCCCTATTTTGTAGATGCTCTTGAACCTGAAGAAGTATGGGTACTTGAAAAGGGACACGATGGTTTTTCTACTATCCGCCGAGGGTTTGCCCTTGGGTGGCCTTTGGTACAGCGATTATTTAGATGCGAGGTAAACCAATGCATTTTGAAATCCTTGTTGAAGACCAATCCGGCAAAAAAATGCTTAATATACTTGTTCCAAAAATAATCGGCGATGACCATACATTTAAAGTCATTGCTTATAAAGGTATCGGTCGTATTCCTAAAAAAATAGATTCCGGTATTAATGCAAGTAAACGTATTTTGCTCGACAACTTACCGAAACTTCTAAAGGGCTACGGAAAATCCTGGCAAAATTATCCTGTAGCTGTTTTTGTGGTCTGTGATCTTGACGATAAGTGTCTAATTTCTTTCCGCCAAGAGCTTTTAAATATTTTAAATACTTGTAATCCTAAACCAGAAACCCGTTTTTGCATTGCAATTGAAGAAGGAGAAGCTTGGCTACTTGGTGATATTGCGGCTATCAAGAATGCTTACCCAAGGGCAAAAAATGCTATACTCAATACCTACATAAATGATTCCATCTGTGGCACATGGGAAAAATTAGCAAATGCCATCTATAAAGGAGGCTCAACCTCACTTTCTGAAAAAGGTTGGCAAGCTATTGGTGCCGAAAAATCTCAATGGGCAGAGAAAATTACTCCTTACATGGATATTGAGAACAACGCTTCACCAAGCTTTATACACTTTAGGGAAAAGTTAGTCGAACTTGCCGGAACTGATACTATGAATGTCCAAAAAACAGGGTAACTCAATATACATGGCCTTGCAAATAAAGGCTATTAATATTATTTTCAGCTATAATTTACGAGGTCTTACTTAGGAGGCACTTTATGCTTGGAGCAATCATAGGTGATATTATTGGATCAGTTTATGAACATAATAATATTAAAACCAAAGAATTTCAACTTTACAGT
>NBLS01000091.1 GCA_002084385.1 Desulfobacteraceae bacterium 4572_19 | reverse complement strand
TATGGATCAACACCAATGCAGTGACCACCCACAAGACCGGGAGTAAATGGAAGAAAATTCCATTTAGTACCGGCAGCTTCCAGTACATTTTTAGTATCTATACCCATTTTATTAAAAATTACCGCAAGCTCATTCATAAGAGCAATATTTAAATCCCGTTGGGTATTTTCAATAACTTTAGCAGCTTCAGCCTCTTTAATATTAACTGTACGATGAACACCAGCTTCTATAATTGATTCATAAAGTTCAGCTACATTTTGAAGTGTTTCCTCTGTATCCCCAGACACCACCTTAATAATTTTTGTTAAAGTATGTTCTTTATCCCCGGGATTTATCCTTTCAGGTGAATAACCCACAAAAAAATCTTCTTTCCATTTTTTTCCAGACTCTTTTTCCAATATGGGAACACAAACATCTTCGGTTACACCAGGGTAAACAGTTGATTCAAAAATTACAATAGCACCTTTTTTCATATATTTACCGGCAGTACAAGATGCCCCTTTAACAGGAGCAAGATCCGGCTGACGTGCATTATCTATCGGTGTTGGAACAGCCACAATAATATAATCAGCTTGAGAGATATCAGCAGGGTCGGTTGTAAGCGATAACAACTTTGCCATCCTAAAATCTTCAGGGGAGACCTCACCGGTTGGATCAAGCTGTTTTTTATAATTATCAATAGTAGTTTGGTTTATATCAAATCCAATTGTTTTAAATTTTCTGGCAAAATTTAAAATTTACGGCAAGGGGCATTCCAACATAACCTAAACCTATCACTGCAATTATCTTATCATTAATTTTACCGGCAACAGTATTATTTTTTAAAAATTCCATAACGTACTCCTTATTGTATTAATTTTAAATAGACCGTCACATAAAATAGACCGTCACATAAAAATTGTGCGTCAGTCTATGCATTTTAATATGGTAGGGTCTCCTTATTAGCTTGTGCATAAAAAATCAACATAAATAAAATAGTAGGATTTTTTATATAAAAATATAAATTAATTGTAAACATGTCTTGACATCGGGCAAAAGGTAATGATACGAAACTCTTTTTTTTGTAGTATTATTTTTTATCCTTGCTTTATTGCAGAGGTTCTTAAAGACAATATGTTATTGTTTTTTATTCCTCTGGTTATTTGATCATTCAATGAATAAAGCTTAATATCCATAAGGAGATTTTATGAGAAGGTACGAAACGATTTTTATTGCCGATCCTGATATTCCAGAGGAGAGGCGAAGTCAAATTTTTGACAAGATTAAGGATACTGTTAAGGTTCAAAACGGATTTATTGCTGAGTTTGATGAGTGGGGAATAAAAAAACTCGCCTATGAAATTAATAGAAAACCGCGTGGCTACTATGTACGTATGGATTTATGCGGAACTGGTGATCTTATTTTTGAGTTGGAAAGAAATTTTCGATTAGACGATAAGGTTTTGAAATTTATGACAATTCTTTTGGAAAGCAATACCAGTATTGAAAAAATAAAACAGGAAATTGCAGATAAAGCCAAATCCAAGGAAGAAAAAGATGCTTTGGAATCAGAAAAAAGAACTGCTCAAACTGAAGATTTGTCCGACTCAGATGAAGTTGAGTCAAGTGAAGCTAAGCCAGATGAGGCTACACTGGACGAAGTTAAGGAAAACGAGGCTGAAACAGATAGTACAGATACAAATATAGATAAAACTGAAACCGAGACTATTGGCGAGAAGGAGGAGCAAAAATAATATGAATTCAGAACACAGTAGCAAGCCGAATCAAAAAAGAAGGAAAAAAAGAACTTTTCACCGAAGAAAGGTGTGCAGATTTTGTGCTGATAGCTCCATTGAAATTAACTATAAGGATGTAAAAACCCTTAGATATTTTATTACAGAACGTGGTAAAATTATCCCAAGAAGAATTACAGGTTGCTGTGCGAAACACCAACGTGCATTAACAAACTCAATTAAAAGAGCAAGAACCATAGCTCTTATGCCCTATATTGGACGTATAGAATAATGATCATTTTTATGGAAGTTATATGTTCTTAAATATATAGCTGTCATGGTAAATAGTATATCATAACGAAAAGTGGAGAGTCTTTGCAGTACTACTTTTTGGGAACTTTCATATAACTTGTTATAGGAAATATAGTATGCCACAACAAAATATGAAAGTTAGGTACATGCTTATTGGGCAACCACAAGGATTTGCCCCCTACTCTCATATAAATTGCCATGGTGGATTAGTCGCAACAACAAAAAATGAAAGTTTTTATAATACAACGTTTTTATGAATTTTCATATAACCAAGGAGAGATGAATTAGGTGGAAAAAACTAATCAGCAAAAAGCTCTGCTGAGAGATATTTTGACGGGTACGGCTGTTTCAGGTTTTATATATGCAGCATCAATACTCCTGCCAATTATAGGTTTTTTTCTCTCTTTATTAATACCTTTACCAACTCTTCTGTACAGATTAAAATTAGGAAGAATTCATGGTTTAATTATTCCCATTCTGGTATTGATTATTTTCAGCCTGACAGCTGGAGCGTCCATCTTGGATACAGTATTTCTTGGGGAATTGCTTCTACTGGGATTTATTACAGGAGAGTTAATTGAAGTAGGTTATTCTATTGAAAAAACAATTTTTTTCTCTTGTATTACAACTTTATTAACTACTGTTGTGGGTGTCCTTCTTTATTGTTTTGCTTCAAATATAGGGCCGATTTCATTAATTTCGGACTATATAGTTAAAAACCTTGAACTTACAATGGCTCTCTATAAAAGTATGGGAATGCCGGAAGAAAATATTCAGTTACTTTCAGACTCCTTAAAAACAATAGAGTATGTTTTAATAAGAGTACTTCCGGCACTGTTTATCTCTTCGACTTTATTTATAACATGGATAAACATTCTGGGAGCAAGGACGTTCTTCTTAAAAAAAGGAATAACCCTAAAAGGTTACGAAAAACTGAATCAGTGGAAAGTACCAGACTATCTTGTTTGGACTGTTATTGCAAGTGCTGTTCTGTTGTTTTTACCTGTATCACTGATTAAAATGATTGGGATGAATGGAATGATCATCCTTATGACCATATATTTTTTTCAAGGGATTGCGGTTGTTTCTTATTTTTTCAAAAAAAAAAAGTTCCCCATGTTACTTCGGGTAACGTTATACAGCGTAATCGTTATTCAACAATTAATAATGCTACTTGTAATAGGACTTGGTTTTTTTGATACATGGTTAAATTTCAGGAAACTTAATGTAGATAAAAGATAACACTAAAACATGAAAGTCTTTGTAATACAGTATTTTATTAAGACTTTCATATAACAAAAAATGAAAGTCTTTATGATGTAGCTTTTCTATGGGCTTTCATATAAAAAACCAGCGAGAAAAAAACAAATATACATAATTGGTCATTGTAAACTGACCATTGACCATTGGAGGTAAAATATATGAAAGTAATACTTAAAGAAACAATTGATACACTTGGAATAATTGGTACCGAGTGTAATGTAGCTGATGGCTATGCCAGAAACTATCTTCTACCACAAAAAAAAGCTATGGAAGCCACACCGCAAAATCGAAAAGTATTAGAACATGAAAAAGCAAAGTTTGATCTTCAAATAGCAAAAGAGAAAGAGTTTGCAAGTCAAATGGCAAAAAGACTTGAAAAAGTTAAATGTACAATCTCTGCCAAGGTTTATGAAGAAATCAAACTTTATGGTTCCATTACCGAAAGCGATATTCTTGATGCACTCTCTAATCAGGATGTAAAAATTGAAAAAAGGATGCTTCTTCTTGCAGAGCCAATTAAAGAAATTGGTGAATATATGGTGCCAATTCGTCTTTACAAGGATGTAGAACCTGAAATTAAAGTAGTAGTTGTTGCAGAATAAAGATTTACTGTAATCGTTCACGAACAAGAAATGTGATTTTTCGGTAATCTCACATTTGTAAGCGTTCACAAGTATCTTATATTCGCATAAACAGCTTCTCATATAAATTTAGGTGTCCTATATATACATGACGAGCTGTTTATGCGAAGATGAGGTATTGTAAACGCTTACGATTTACTTAAAAAAATAATTATGTTGTGAAAGCATAAAAATATTGTGATATTTTAAGTTTTCACAACATAAGGGCTCACAAAAAAATAACTTGTACTTCTTAAACGCTGTTATGTCTAATTGGTACTTCTTAAACGCTGTTATGTCTAATTGGATCATGTTGTAAAAGCTCAAAATACGATAGTGTTTCTACACTTTCACAATGCAACCCAATCTCTGGCTCTCAACACTCAATAAATATAATTTATTTTTTTCTGAACCATAAGCAAAACATCTTGAATAATCCATGACAAACCAAATAAACAAAGTTAACGACCCGACTGTAAACCAAGAAATATTGAAGCTGAAGAGTCAATAATCAGTGCGATACTTCTTGATAATTCTACACTTCTTGATGTTGTAGAAATTCTTGCACCGGATGATTTTTACGTTACAAAACATCAAATAATTTACAAATCCATAACTTCTTTATTTACCAAAAGTGAACCGATCGACCTTATTACCCTAACAAACGAACTGAAACAAAAAGGACAGTTAGAAGAAATTGGGGGAGCTACATATCTTTCAAAGATATATGATACCGCACCGCTACCGTCAAATGCAGAACATTATGCAAAAATTATCAGGGATAAATCTTCTCTTAGAAAACTGATTCTTAAAGCTAATTCAATTGTTCAGCGTTGTTTTGAAGAAGGTGGGGATGTTGAAAGTATTATCGACTTTGCTGAAAACGCAGTTTTTGAAGTTGCAGACAGTAAAGTAAAATCTTCATTTTCCTCCATTGGTGAACTTATTGATAAAAATATTGATACCCTCGAAAAAGCCAAGGGTAATGAAACCGGTATTACAGGTATTCCAACCGGCTATAAAAATCTTAATAAACTTACATCCGGATTTCAAAATTCGGATCTTATAATTATTGCAGCCCGACCAAGTATGGGAAAAACAGCATTTGCTCTGAATCTTGCAAGAAATGTTGCTGTTGATGCTAATATTCCGGTTGCCCTATTCTCTCTTGAAATGTCCAAGGAGCAACTCTCCATGCGTCTTCTTACATCAGAGGCGAGGGTAGATTCCGCAAGACTTAAAAGTGGATTTACAACCAACGATGACTGGGCAAATATTACCAACGCTGCAGGTGTCCTTGATCAGTCACCCATATTTATTGATGATACATTTAATATTTCCACTATGGAAATTCGTGCTAAGGCAAGGCGACTAAAAATGGAAAGTGACCTTGGGCTGATTATTATAGATTATATTCAACTTATGAAAACAAGTACCAGGCAAGATAGAAGAGATCTTGAAATAGCTGAAATGTCACGATCTCTAAAAGGTCTTGCCAAAGAGTTAAATATACCGATTATTGCTCTTTCCCAGCTTAACCGCATGTTGGAACAAAGGGCAGAAAAAAGGCCAATGCTTTCCGATTTAAGGGAATCCGGCTCATTAGAGCAGGACGCAGATATTGTTGCCTTTATTTACAGGGACGAAGTATATAACAAGGAAGAATCAAATCCCAACAAGGGAAAAGCCGAAATTATTCTGTCAAAAAATAGAAATGGTGCTACAGGAACTGCATTTATGTCATTTATTGGTAAATATACCAGATTTGAAGAGCTTGCCCATGGTGAGTATCCTGAATATAGTGAAAATTAATAATCATTTACAAACAGACAGTTTTTAGTATAACTTGTCATGGTAATTAATACGCCATAACAAAAAATGAAAGTCTTTATAATACAGCTTTTTCAAGAACTTTCATATAAAAAATTAATACAATATTACTATCTGTATGATACGAAAAGACGTAAGCGTTCACAAGCACCTCATCTTCGCATAAACAGCTTGTCATATATAGGACAACTATTATATGCCAAGCTGTTTATGCGAATATAAGGCATTTGTGAACGAGGCATTGCCGCAATACTTGTAGTTTTACTACACCTTGGAAATGCCATGGCAATAAAAAAATATTTTGCAATACAAGAATTTTCTATTCCATTTTCGTTTGGAGGCGGAATTGAGTTTTTCTTTGTTCTTAGTGGCTTTATTATTTTTCATGTACATAAAAATGATATTAATCAACCAAAAAAAATATTTAATTATATTAAAAAAAGGATAACTCGAATATATCCAACATACTGGATAATATTTTTATCTGTTTTTCTTCTTGCAATCATAGATACTGCACTATACGACACTGTCCCCCATGATTTATGGACTCTAATTAAAGCATTATTTCTTATTCCACAAGATAAAGACATAATTTATGGATGGGGAACCGGTGCACCTGTTATTGGTGTTGCATGGACTTTACAATATGAAATGTTATTTTATCTATTTTTTACACTTTTAATTTTAAATAAATGGATAGGCATCATGTCTGGAACCATCTTATTATTTTTCAGTATTTACCTATCTAACAATTCTGCTATCTCTTTTCCTTTATCATTTATTACAAATTATTATATAATTCTTTTCTTTATGGGCATGATGGTTTCGTTAATCCTATCATCTAAAAAAACAGCCTTCAATAAACCTGCTTTATATCTGAGCATCGGTGTTCTAATTTTAATTTTTACTATTATTAGTTATTTTCTAATTGAAAATATATTAGGTGATAAAATAACAATATTTTATGGGGTAGCAAGTAGTTTTTTAATTTTAGGTCTTGCACAATTTGAAAATAGAGGTTTTATAATCGGTGGTCAAAAATTTATTCAATTATTAGGAGACTCATCATATGCTTTATATCTTATTCACTATCCGTTAATAAGTATTTTATGTAAACTGTTAATTTTTTTAAAAGTTAATGAGTATGGATATGCCGGAGCCATTTTTTCTTATTTTTTTATTTTTGGTTTTTGTATATTTATCTCCATTATCTTTCATATAATAATTGAAAAACCGCTTATAGCATGGTTTCGTAATGGAAGGTTTACATTTTTAAAAAAACTAACCTATGGGTTCGCAAAAAAATAAATTGTATTTCTTGGATGTTGAGATGCCTGATTGGGTTACGTTGTGAAAGCGTAGGAATACTATCGTATTTTGAGCTTTCACATATCTATGGAGGAATTTATGAAGTGCACAAAATGCGACACTGAATCGGAAATATTAATTAACACCTATTTTGATAATAAAATGGACTGCTTATGTGCTGACTGTTTTATTGCCCTAACACCGAAGTTAAATGATGTTTCAAGAATAGATAAAGAGATAGAAAAGGCTAATGAAATAATAAAACAATTGGAAGATATCTTAAAGAACTGCGAAGAAACAGATTTATCAAAATTTGATGACGCACTCGCTGCTGTCGCTTTCACACCATCCAAATCAATTACAATGGCAAAACATATTATCGCAGATTTACAAAAGCAAAAAGAAGAACTATTAAATTCAATGAGTGAAAAAGAAGTACTTACTCATAAACTTAAAGTAGCAATTCAAGATAAAGATTATGAATTCGCAATTTCAATAAAAGATGAATTGAATAAATAGAGTATCATATTTAGGTTTTTTTGTGAGCCCTTAGCCTGACCGAGAACTCCTATTTTCTTCAAGTTTAAGATAAGGTAAAAATTTGACAGCAAGAATACATTGAGTATTTTGAGGATTAAAATTTTTACCTAATGCAGAAATTGGTGAAAAGAGGGGTTTTCGGTCAGCCACTATTTAAATTTCGTGGCAAAGGTAGCTAATGTTGGGCAAGAATGCTATATGCATTTACTTGTTTTTTACCCTTTCAACATACGCCTTTGTTCTCGTATCAATTCGTATAACTTCTCCAACACTTATAAACGGTGGCACTTGGGCTTCAAAACCTGTCTCTAATACGGCAGGCTTTGTGGAACCTGTGGCGGTATCGCCTTTTATCCATGGATCGGCCTTTATAACTTCAAGTTCTATAAAGTTTGGTAACGATAAAGCTATAGGCTTCCCATCAAACATTAATACATCACATATTGTATTTTCTTTAAGGAGATCAACAGCATCTTCCACCTGAGTTTGTACAAGAAATTCCTGTTCATAAGTAGATGTATTCATAAAACAATAGCTATCACCTTCACGATATAAATACTCCATTGCATGTTCTTCAAGATTTGCCTCGTTAAATTTATCTCCAGATCTAAAGGTTCTGTCAAATTGAGAACCTGTTAGCATATTTTTTAATCGGCATTTATATAAAGCCTGCCCCTTACCCGGTTTTACGAACTGAAACTGTGTTATTACATGAGGCTCATTATCTATGGCAATTTTTTTACCCTTCCTTAAATCACTGCAATCTAACATTTACTATCTCCTTTTTTTTGTACCTTGTCCACAAATAACATCTGCACAAGATAAGTTGTTTGTGGACGTTTATAACATATTTACATGAATGTCCATAGAAAAATAGGGCGAACGGCCATTCGCCTGCAAAGTGAAATTATTTCTATGACAGTCTATAAAAATAAGCGGTGATGTTGTTATGATATTTTTAAAATCTTAAAATCTTAGGTAAAATTATGATTCTTATAATTGATTTCGGTTCCCAGTTTAACCAGTTAATAGCTCGTCGTGTAAGAGAGTTGGATGTCTATTGCCAAATTGATCCACCAACAGTTAATATTGAATATATAAAGTCCTTAGACCCCGAAGGAATAATTCTTTCTGGAGGTCCTTTAAGTGTTTACGAAGAAAACAGCCCTAAAGTAAACAAGGAGATCTTTAATCTTGATATTCCGATTCTTGGAATATGCTATGGTATGCATTTTATGGTTGATTGCCTTGGAGGTTATATCGAAAGAGCCGACAAAAGAGAATACGGATTTGCAAAACTTAATATAAACAACAGCAAAAATATTTTTAAAGATATTACAGATAAAACACAATGTTGGATGAGTCATGGTGACTCTGCAACAAAGCTTCCGGAATTGCAAAAAATCATGGACCATGCGATCTTTTGCCCGTGATTCCATACAACAAATTAAAGAGTCTGTTCAGGATAAAAAAGTTATATTAGGATTAAGCGGAGGAGTTGATTCATCTGTAACATCTCTTCTTATTCATAAAGCCATAGGAAAAAATCTTACCTGTATTTTTGTTGATAACGGCTTATTAAGAAAAGATGAAGGATTAAAACTTAAAACCCTTCTTACAAAACATCTGGATTTGAATATTATTTTTATAGACGCAAAAAATAAATTTTTAAATGCACTTTCAAATGTATCCGATCCTGAAAAAAAACGTAAAATTATCGGTAAGATATTTATTGATGTTTTTAATGAAGAAGCACATAAAATAAAAAATACTGATTTTCTTGCACAGGGTACACTCTATCCTGATATTATAGAATCTCAATCAGTATTTGGAGGTCCAAGCTCTATAATTAAATCACACCATAATGTTGGTGGTTTGCCCAAAGATATGAAACTTTCTCTTATTGAACCATTAAAATACCTGTTTAAAGATGAAGTTAGAAAACTCGGTGAAGAGATAGGCCTGCCAGACGAACTTGTATGGAGACAACCTTTCCCGGGGCCTGGTCTTGCTATCAGAATTATGGGTATTATTACAGAAAAACGTTTAAATGTTCTGCGGGAAGCTGACGACCTGCTCCTTCAAGAAATAAAAAAACATGGGTTTTACAGAGAACTTTGGCAGTCCTTTGCGGTTTTACTTCCAATTAAAAGCGTAGGTGTAATGGGGGATCAAAGAACCTATGATAATGCCATAGCCATCAGGGCTGTAACCAGTAAAGATGCTATGACAGCAGATTGGGCACGTTTACCGCATTCGCTTCTTGCCACCATTTCCAATAGAATAATAAATGAAGTTGATGGTGTAAATCGAGTTGTTTACGATATCACGTCAAAACCACCAGGAACAATCGAATGGGAGTAATCGTTTCACAAGCACTTCATATTTGCACAATCACCTCAT
>NBLS01000005.1 GCA_002084385.1 Desulfobacteraceae bacterium 4572_19 | reverse complement strand
GACAAAATGGGCTGGATTGATGGTAAAAAAACAATGATGGAAACCTTAACTTCAATTAAAAGAGCAGGAGCCGACATGATTCTTACTTATTTTGCAATTGAAGCCGCAGAGGAATTGTAAACAGAGCAAAACAAATTACCATTCACAGATTAAAATACAACAATATTTTGTAACCGTTTGCGAGCTGTTTTTCAAAATACAGCACACATTAATGCCTGCACCACTATATATTGCAATAATATTTACTTATATGAGCAACAGTAGTATTTTACTACCACAATATATAAATTTGTCATAAAAAATCTTACGTGATATTCTGCTTTTTAGCTCGTAAACGGCTACAATATTTTTAGTAACTAATGATAAATATGACTTATACCCCCAAATTGCTAAGCTTACAAACATGCAAATTGTAAACTCTTTAAAAAAACAAGTATTGAATCAAGTTGAAAAAATCAGGTCAAAATATGCAGAGAAAATCTTTCATTTAAAGGAGAGATAAAATTGGCGTTATCTAAAGACCAAATAAAATCGGTAGAAAATACTATTGCAAACCGTTTAAGAAAAAAAATGAATACTTATAATCCGGAACCTGCAGTAATGCCATTTCATATAAAATTACTCGGTAAAGACAGACTTGCCCTTTATTCTTTTATACATTCTATAAAGACAAACTTTGGTACAACTATTTTTGAGCCCGTTGCAATATCATTAGCATTAACATTAGCATTAAGCAGATTTAAAGTGGCAAAATTTCAAACGAAATCAGGCACTCAAAGCATATAATAGTTGTCCTATATATGACAAGCTGTTTATGCGAAGATGAGGTGCTTGTGAACGCTTACCATATTTTATGTAATAGGTTTACATAAAATATGTATTTTAAGGTATATTATGAAAAATCCGTTTTCTTTTTCAGGTATTGTTGAAGATCTTGCATTTTGCACTCGGGAAAAAGAGCAAAAAGAGTTAAAGAATTTTATTAGAAATTCTCAAAACGTTCTTATTTATTCTCACAGATGCGTTGGAAAAACATCTCTAATTTACAAAATTTTTTCATCTTTGGACGATGTTACAACTGTGTATGTTGATTTATATGGAACAACAAGTATTGAAGAGTTTCTTGCAACGTTATTAAAATCATTGAGTTGCATTGAAACGAAAATTGATAAATTAATAACGTTATTAAAAGAAAAAGTATCAAGTTTTACTTTTAACTTCAGTATCGATATGGAATCAGGTGTTCCTACTATAATACCTTCGTTTGCTTTACAAGATAATAAACCTGCTATTGATGAAATATTTGCTCTGATACACTCATTATCACAAAAACGCATATTTGCTATTGCATTTGATGAATTTCAGGAAATTTCAAAATATGGAGATGATTCATTTGAAAAATACTTAAGAAAATCTATTCAAACCCACAAACGGGTATCTTATATTTTTGCCGGAAGTCAGCGACATATACTAACTGAAATGTTTTCGGATTCAAAAAGAGCTTTGTATAAACTAACAACAAGTTATCCATTATATAAAATTCAAACACAACACTACATTAGCTGGATAAATAATTTATATGAAAAAAATAAAAAGGTAATAATTATGGCACATCAATCGTCTCCGCACCATGGTGCAAATACAAAATCAGAAGAACCGGTACTTAGATTAGTTGCGTGGGAAATCACAAGAAGCTGTAATCTTTCCTGTAAACATTGCAGAGCAGCCGCACAAGATAGACCCTACGCAGGAGAGTTGGATACACAAAGCTCTTTTAAGTTGCTTGACCAAATCAAAAAAGCAGGTAATCCCATTGTAATTCTCACTGGAGGCGAACCTCTTTTAAGGGAAGATATATTTGAAATAGCATCACACGGTACAAAATTAGGATTGCGAATGGTTATGGCTCCTAATGGAACAATGATCACCCACGAAAACGCCATGAAAATGGCAGAATCAGGGATAAAACGTATTAGCGTCAGTTTAGATGGAAGCAATAAAGAACAACATGATAATTTCAGGGGAGTTCAAGGGGCTTTTAAAGGAGCACTGCAAGGTATCGAATTTGCAAAAAAGGCCGGAATTGAATTTCAAATTAATACAACTATTACAAAAACCAACCTTGATGAAATCCCGGAAATACTTAAACTTGCCGAAAGCATAGGTGCTGTGGCACATCATATTTTCCTTCTTGTACCAACAGGAAGAGGAAAATATATTGTTGATAAAGGCGTTGATGCAAAAGAGTATGAACGCACCCTAAACTGGTTTTATGACCAGCGAGACAAAACACCTTTAATGTTAAAAGCAACATGTGCTCCCCACTACTATCGAATTTTACGCCAAAGAGCAAAAGAAGACGGGAAAACAGTTTCTTTTAAAACCCACGGGCTTGATGCCGTTACAAGAGGCTGCCTTGCCGGAACCGGTTTCTGTTTTATATCCCATACAGGAAGAGTTCAAACCTGTGGATTTTTGGATGTTGAATGCGGTGATATTACCCAAACACCATTTGATAAAGTATGGAAAGACTCCGATGTTTTCAATAAACTTCGTGACTTTAATACCTTGGAAGGAAAGTGCGGAGCATGCGGTTTTAAATCAGTTTGCGGAGGGTGCAGGGCAAGAGCATTTGAAGCAACTGGTAATTATCTTGCTGAAGAACCTCTTTGCAACTATGTTCCTCCAGTTTACAATAAATAACATACTATAATAATTCTTGACATAGTAATACAGTTTAGTTATTTAAGACGAATGAAATTTATAAGGGTTCACCAAACAATAAATACAATTCATTACTTAGTGTTCCCTAACTTCATTAGTATAATTTATTTCACATATAACCACCACGGCGAATAGATAGTACGCCACAACAAAAAATGAAAGTCTTTATAATGTAGTTTTTCCATGGACTTTCATATAAACTCATTTGACAGGGGATTTAAATGCAATTAAAAACAAAAATTGAAAAGGGTAAATTTGTTCTCCTTGCGGAAATGGAACCTCCAAAAGGTGCTGATGCAACAATGATGTTGGAAAATGCTGAGAAAATTCGTGGTGCTATTGACGCTTTTGTGGTACCGGAAATGAGTAATGCAGTCATGAGAATGAGCTCCTTAGGTGGCTCTGTACTATTACAGCAACGTGGATTAGATGTTGTAATGCAGATAAATTGCCGTGATAGAAACAGACTTGCTCTTCAAGCAGATATTCTTGCTGCATACGCATGTGGAATAACTTCTATAATGGCAGTAGAAGGTGTGGCTCCAAGTTTTGGTGATCACCATGAAACAAGGGCTGTTTACGATATTCGATTAAATACACTTCTAACTACTATTCAAACTTTGCAAAAAGGTCACGATATGGCAGGTGTTGATCTTATTGGTGCACCTAAATTTGCAATAGGAACCACCATTAATCCGGGAACAGCAGGAATAATGCTTGACAAAGAACTTGCAAAGATGGAAGAGCAAATAGATAGCGGAGTGCAGTTTTTTATTACCCCTCCATTATTTGATATTAATGCAATTGAACCGTTTTTAAAACGTATTGATAATAAAAGAAGTTTTATAATTCCTACTATTTTACTTCTTAAATCTGTGGGAATGGCTCGTTACATGGATAGAAATGTTGAGCATGTTCATATTCCGGCAGAACTTATAAAACGGATTCAGAAAGCTCCTGATAAAGCGAGGGAGTGTATTAGTGTTTCAAAGGAAATGGTAGAAATGCTCAAAAAAGAGTCGTTTTGTGGAGCAATGATTTCAACAATTGGCTGGGAAAACAAACTTCCTGAAATTTTGGGTGTTATGTAAAAATTTATCAAGGAATAAAAGCTATGAAAGAAAACACAAACAGTTTAAATGAAATTAAAAAAACCGATACCGTAGGTTCCGTCATGGTTGTAGGTGGTGGTATTACTGGTATGCAGTCGGCCATTGATCTTGCTAATTCCGGTTATTATGTATATCTACTTGAAAAATCACCTGCAATTGGTGGGTTAATGTCTCAACTTGACAAGACGTTTCCAACCAATGATTGTGCAATGTGAGTTATCTCACCTAAACTGGTCGAGGTCGGCCGGCACTTAAATATTGAACTTTTAACAAACACCGAAATTCTGGGACTCGAAGGTGATCCAGGAAAATTTACTGCAAAAATTCGTCAAGAACCACGTTATGTGGATTTGGAGAAATGTACAAGTTGTGGTGAATGTGCCAAAGTTTGCCCCATCGATGTAACAAATGAATACGATGAAGGACTTTCCGATAGAAAGGCAATTTACAAAAAATACGCACAAGCTATTCCCGGAGCATTTGCAATAACCAAAAAAGGCACTGCCCCCTGCAAGGCAACCTGCCCGGCTCATGTTAGTATTCAGGGTTTTGTAGCTCTTATAAATGATGGTAAATATAAAGAAGCTTTAAAACTTTTTAAACAGGAACATCCTTTTCCCGGAGCATGTGGTCGTGTATGCCACCATCCATGTGAAACTGAATGTACAAGAGGTGATCATGACCAGCCCCTTGCAATACAACATCTCCACAAATTTCTTGCAGACCAGGATATTAAGGAAGATCCTTTTATTCCGGAAATAAAAGAAGAAAGGGAAGAAAAAATAGCCATAATAGGTTCAGGCCCGGCAGGTTTAACCTGTGCAAGTTTTCTTGCTTTAAAGGGTTATAAAGTAACTGTTTTTGAAAAATTACCTGTTGCCGGTGGTATGATGGCAGTTGGTATTCCTGATTACAGACTTCCAAGAAAAAAACTTAATGAAGAAATTTCATTAATAGAACAAAGTGGCGTTACCATAAAAACTTCAGTTACATTTGGAAAAGATATCACTTTGCAAAGCTTAAAAGACGATGGGTTTAAATCAGTTTTTATAGCTGCCGGCCTCCATGGAAGCCGTGCACTCGGCATAGAGGGCGAAAAGTTTAATGGTGTTCTTCAGGGTGTTGCTTTTCTTCGTGATGCCTCTTTAGATAATAAAAAAGTTACCGTGGGTGAAAAAGTAATTGTTATAGGAGGCGGAAACGTTGCAGTTGATGTTGCCCTTACAGCAAGGAGACTTGGCTGTAAAGATGTAACCATGGTATGTTTAGAGAAAAAAGATGAAATGCCTGCCTGGGATTATGAAATTAAAGACGCAGAAGATGAAAACGTTAAAATTATTAACAGTCTTGGCCCAAATAAATTTCTTGGCGATAAAAACAGTGTAACCGGCCTTGAATTTAAAAAATGTACTGATGTTTTCGATAGTGAAGGCAGATTTAATCCCCAGTATGATCTAAATGATATTGTATCTTTAGAAGGAGATACAATCATTGTAGCTATCGGGCAGATGGGAGAATTTGATTTTGCACAAAATCAAAATATTTCTATCGGTGCAAGGGGCGGTCTTGATGTGGATATTAATACTTTTCAAACTCCCCTTGGATGGGTTTTTGCAGGTGGCGATGCCGTCTATGGTCCAAAATCAGTAGTTGACGCTGTAGCTTGCGGAAAAGAAGTTGCTGAAAGTATTGACCGTTATATAAATGGTCTTGATCTTAAAGAGGGAAGGCAAAAAGAGTGGAGTTTTTATAAACCTGATATTGATTTTGAACCCCAAAGAAAAAGAGTTGAAATAAAGCATCTCCCGGTAGAAGAGAGAGAAGGTAACTTTAATGAAGTGGCCGCAGGTTTCAGCGAAGAAGATGTCCGAAATGAAGCAGCAAGGTGTTTAAAATGCGGAGTTTGCTCAGAATGTTACCAATGTGTGGATGCATGCCTTGCAGGTGCCATTGACCATAATCAAACAGTGGTCGAATCCCAGCTTGACGTTGGTGCTGTAATTCTATGCCCCGGAACTGAACTTTTTGATCCGTCTTCCTTAAATGATGCTTATCAATATAATTCAAGCCCTAATGTACTGACAAGCCTTGAATTTGAAAGAATATTAAGTGCATCAGGCCCAACCTTGGGACATCTGGCAAGACCATCTGATGGTAAGGAACCTAAAAAAATTGCATGGCTTCAATGTATAGGGTCACGGGATAAAAACAGGTGTGATAATGGATACTGCTCTTCTGTATGTTGTATGTACGCCATTAAAGATGCCATGATAGCAAAGGAACATTCCGAAAAAGAGTTAGATTGTGCAATTTTTAATATGGATATCAGAACATTTGGAAAAGATTATGAACTTTATTATGATCGTGCAAAAAATAAAGAGAATGTTCGTTTTGAAAAGGCAAGGATACACACTGTTGATAAAGTTAGAGAAAACGGTGATTTAACACTTCGCTATGCTAATGAAGACGGTAAAATTATCAGTGAAGATTTTGATATGGTTGTTTTATCTGTAGGTCTTACTATTTCCAAATCAACAGCCGAACTTGCAAAAAAGCTTGATATAGAAGTTGACCAATATAATTTTGTAAAAAATGATCCCATGTCACCTTTATCAACATCAAGACCCGGAGTATTTGCCTGTGGAGTTTTCCAGGGTCCCAAAGATATTCCATCTTCTGTTGTGGAAGCAAGTGCGGCCTCTTGTGTAGCAGGAGGATTACTTGCAGAAGCAAGGGGAACATGTATTAAAACCGTTGAAATTCCAGATGAAATTGATATTAAAAATGTTGAGCCAAGGGTTGGAGTATTTGTTTGTGATTGTGGAATAAATATAGCCGGAGTTATTAATGTTCCCGATATTGAACAATATGCGGCAACAATTCCTAATGTTGCATACACCGGAGAAAATCTTTTCACATGCAGTCAGGATGCACAAGATCAAATGAAAGATCTTATAATTGAGCATAAACTCAATCGAATTGTGGTGGCATCCTGTACTCCAAAAACACATGAACCAATTTTTATGGACACCCTTGAATCATGCGGATTAAATAAATATCTCTTTGAAATGGCAAATATTCGCAATCAAAATTCATGGTGTCATTCAGATACCCCAGAGCAGGCAACAGAAAAAGCAAAAGATCTGATAAGAATGGCTGTTGCCCGTGCTGTTAATCTAAGGCCCCTTCATGATAAACAAATTCCTGTTACAAGAAAAGCTCTGGTAATAGGCGGTGGAATTGCCGGAATGAATGCAGCATTAGGTCTTGCTGAACAAAATTATGAAGTAATTTTGATGGAAAAAGAGAGCAATTTGGGCGGTTTTTCAAAAAAGCTAACTGAAACCATAGAGGGTAAAGATATACAAATTTACTTGGATAACCTGATTAACAAGGTTCAGTCAAATGCAGGCATTCAGGTTATTACACAATCTTTAATAGTTGGCTTTTCAGGTTTTAAAGGAAACTTTACCACAGAAATTCTTGTGGGACCCGGAATGTATGAAAGAAAGATTGAACATGGTGTAATAATTCTTGCAACAGGTGCAAAGGAGTATGAACCAACTGAATATCTATACGGTAAAGATAGGAGAGTTGTTACGCAAATTGAGCTTTCAAACCGCTTAGAAGAAGAAGGTACTGACGATCTTAACAGCGTTGTTATGATCCAGTGTGTTGGTTCCAGAAACGAAAACAACCCGAATTGTTCAAGGGTTTGTTGTCAGGCAGCTATTAAAAATGCTCTTCATATTAAAAAACTTCGACCGGAAACTGAAGTTTATATTCTTTATCGTGATATTAGAATGTATGGTCTTCTTGAAGATTACTACACAGAAGCTCGAAATCTCGGGGTAATGTTTTTCAGATATGATAGTAACAGCCCACCTGTAGTTGAATCTGTTAATGATATTTTATCCGTTACATTCCATGATCATATATTGGGGAAAAATATTTGTTTTGAGACGGATCTTCTTGCCTTAAGTGCAGGAGTGGTAGCAGAAGATACTGAAGAGCTTTCATCTATTATGAAACTTGCACGAAATCCCCAGGGATTTTTTATCGAAGCCCATGTAAAATTAAGACCGGTGGAGATGGCTCAAGAAGGCATTTTTATCTGCGGAACAGCACATACACCGCAGTTAATTACTGAAACTATTGCCCAGGCAATGGCAGCCGCATCAAGGGCATGTACATTTCTTTCCCAGCCTTTCCTTACACTTTCTGCTGTTACTGCAGAAGTAGAAGGCAATTTATGTGCATCATGTCTTATCTGTATAAGATCTTGTCCGTATGAAGTTCCAAAAATTAATGAAGATGGTGTTAGTCAAATAGATACTGCCCTGTGTCATGGATGTGGAGTATGTGCATCCGAATGTCCGGCCAAGGCTATAAAATTAAACTGGTATGAAGATAATCAAATTCTGAGCAAGGTCGAGTCCTTGCTGGAAGGGGTGCTATGAGTCTGGAATTTGAACCGATTATAATAACTTTTTGCTGTAATTTCTGAGGGTACTCCGCAGCGGACCTGGCAGGTTCCATGAGACTTAAATACCCTGTAAATATCAGAATAATTCGTGTTCCATGTACAGGAAAGGTTGATGTAATTCACTTGCTTAGGGCATTTGAAAAAGGTGCTGATGGAGTTTATGTAGTTGGATGCATGGAAGGCAGTTGTCAGTTTAGCACCGGCAATCTCCAGGCAAGAAAAAGAGTTGAACAAGTGGCTACACTTCTGGAAAAAGTTGGTGTTGAAGGTGAAAGGGTTCAAATGTACAATCTTTCATCCGGCGAAGGAACACTTTTTGCTGAATATGCAATTGAGATGCATGATAAAATTCTTAAACTGGGACCAAATCCCATTAAAGTTAAAAATAAACAAGAGAGATAGGAGGTCTCATCTATGATAGTTGCAGAACAAAAGCCAATTGAAGAGATCATTAAAACGATTAGCGGACAGAAAAAAATTCTTCTTCTCGGCTGTAACGAATGTGTAACTGTTTGCGAAGCAGGGGGAAAAAAAGAAGTTGAAGTTCTTGCGTCCGCCCTTCGCATCTATTTTTTAAATCAGGGACAAGAAGTAAAAATTGATGAAAAAACACTGGAAAGACAGTGTGATCACGAATATCTCGAAGAAGTTCGTGGTGTTATAGATCAATATGATGCAGTTCTCTCCCTTGCATGCGGTGTTGGGGTTCAGTTTATGGCTGAAAAATATCATACTACCCCAATATATCCGGGTGTAAACACCTGTTTTCTTGGTGCAACAGAAAAAAGGGGATTATGGACTGAAAGATGCCAGGCTTGTGGCGAGTGCGTACTTGCCAGTACCGCAGGTATTTGTCCCGTATCGAGATGTGCCAAAAGACTTTTAAATGGTCCATGCGGAGGTCCGACTGCCGGAAAATGTGAAATAAGCAAAGATATTGATTGTGCATGGCAGTTAATTATTGACCGTCTTGCTGCCCTTGACAGATTAGATGATTATGAAAAGTTGACTCCTATCAAAGATTGGTCAACCGATAGGGCAGGTGGCCCAAGAACAGTTACAAGGGAGGATGTTCAACTATGAATTTAAAAACACCAAGTAAACTTGAAAAAGTTTTTTCCCAAGGGCATATTGCTGTTACTTCTGAATGCGGTCCCCCACGGGGAAGTGAATCTGCGGCTATTATCGAAAAAGCTAAAATGATAAAAGATTATGTTGATGCAGTTAACGTTACAGATAATCAAACAGCCATGACTCGTATGTCATCCCTTGCTGCATGTATTCATCTTAAACTTAACGGTGTGGAGCCGATCCTTCAGATGGTAACCCGTGATAGAAACAGGGTAGCAATCCAAAGTGATATTCTTGGGGCAGCGTCTTTTGATATTAATAATATCCTCTGTCTTTCTGGAGATCATCAAAGTTTTGGAGATTGTGCCCAGGGTCAAAATGTGCATGATATTGATTCCATGCAGCTTGTTCAAACCGCAAGATATATGAGAGATGAGGGTAAATTTCTTGGGGGTGATGATATTAAACGTCCTCCAAATATGTTCGTTGGAGCTGCTGCAAATCCTTTTGCGGATCCTTTTGAAATAAGAGTACCAAGACTTGCAAAGAAAATTGCAGCAGGTGCGGAATTTATTCAAACCCAATGTATTTACAACTTGGATAAATTTGAACTATGGATGAAACAGATATGTGATAGAGGGCTTAACGAAAAAACTTATATTATGGCGGGCATGACTCCAATGAAATCAGTTGGTATGGCACGTTATATGAAAAATCGTGTACCCGGCATGGATGTACCTGATGAAATTATAAAACGCTTAAGTGGTGTTCCTAAAGAAAAACAGGGTCAGGAAGGTATTGATATTTGCGTTGAAGCAATACAGCGACTTAAAGAAGTTAAAGGGGTTAAAGGGTTTCATATCATGGCAATAGAGTGGGAAGAGAAAGTTCCTGAAATTGTTAAAAGAGCAGGACTTTACCCTCGGCCTGAAGTTTAAAACTTGCATGAAATGTAACTTATAAATAAACAAGAGACGACTTTTTGTTGGGCTCAACCGGAATTACTTGTAAAATAACGAATAAAGATAATTCTATTACAATAATTCCGGTTGAGCCTTTTTTTGTTCTTAAATGGTTATTATTTTTTCTTGTGATAAATAATTTACTGTGGTAAGTTGTTTCTTAGTTATTAATAATTTATTAACTTTTATATAACCACCATGGCGGATAATACGCCACAACAAAAAATGAAAGTCTTTATAATACAGCGTTTTTATGGACTTTCATATAAAAAGGGGAGTAACATGAGCGAAAAAAAATTAATTCTCGTTGTTGATGATGAACCTGATTTTTCTGCCATAGTAAAAAGTTATCTTGAAAAAGAAGGTTTTAGAGTTGAGTTAGCCTATGACGGTGTAGAAGGCTTGGCAAAAGTTAAAGCCAATATTCCTGATGCCATTGTTTTAGATGTGATGATGCCTGAAATGGATGGCTATGAAATGTGTGCAAAATTAAAAGAAGATGATAAACTATCTGATATTCCCATAGTTATGTTAACTGCAGTAGCAGATCATGTTGGCTCAACCCGATATTCTCACCATGACGGTATGAATATGGAAGCTGATGATTATCTTCCAAAACCTGCTTCTGCCGATGAGATTACAAATAGCGTAAAAAGCTTAGTAAGCTAAGGGGATTACCTCGTTGTGTACATTCACTTGCAATAGGTGTTATGCAAATATGATATTATGGTACTTATAAACCTTTAATCTGTCTAACTTTATGTTATGAACTCTTAAAGAATCTTGGTAAGCGTTCACAAGCACCTCATCTTTGCGTAAACAGCTTGTCATATATTAGGACAACGATTATATGATAAGCTGTTTATGCGAATATAAGGCACCCACCTGTGAACGCTTACAAATGTGAGATTACCGAAAAATCACATTTCTTATTCGTGAACGGTTACGAATCTTGATGTTTTTATGCTTTTATAATAATATAAAGTTGTCTTGGCGTACAGGAGATAAAATATGACAACCTCCCCTTCCTCTTCGATTAATAAAATTGAGGCGTTAAATAGCCTACGGGTTTTAAATATTTCAGGTGCAAATATCACTATTCCATACAAAGAAGCTGTAATTCCCTATCTTGAACAAATTTCAGAAGGTGCTAATATTGTTGGTGCAATAAATACTGTTATAATAAAAAATAATAAACTCAAAGGATATAACTCCAATGCCATAGGTTTTATGCATACCATTGAGGAAGCAGGATTTGATCCACACGATAAATCTGCAATTGTATTTGGTTCAGGCGGTGTCGCAATGGCAGCAGTTTTTATGTTAAACTGGCTCCGTATTAAACGAATATATATTTCCAGTGCAAATTTGGTAAAATCTGAAGAGATTGCAAAAAGAATTGCAGGAGAGGTTCTTCCCATTGAAGATTTATTAAAGCGACCGCTTCCGGTAAATATTATGATCAATGCATCTCCTGTTTCAGGTGTAGAAGAACAACCCGAATATGCCGAAATAATTTCTAAACTCGATATTCCTGAATGTAGTCTGATCGTTGATTTTAATTACGGCAGGAAAAGAAATTTTTATCAGGAAAAAGCCGAGTCAGACAATATTAAATTTGTAAACGGCCTTACAAATCTTTCCCATCAGGCAAGAAGCACTCTCTCCTTATGGACAGGAGTTGATGTTCCTGCCTCAACATTTAGAGAAGTATTAGATAATATTTTGTAACTATTCATAAACAAAGAATGAAATTTTCAGGTAATAAAAACATAAGGAACCATAATGGATGATGAAAAATACGAAAAAGCAAAAACAAAAGTAAAAGATTTAAAAGATTTCTATAGAAATTTACTGACATATGCGGGAGTTAATATTCTTCTTATAACTATCAATCTCATCGATTGTACTTCATGCCTCAAAAATTTTTATTCTTAAAGATAAATTTCTGGGCAAAGAGTGGGAAGAAAAAAAAATACAAGAGATGATGAAAAAAAAAGAGTAATTCCAAAAATTTAAGCTAAAAAGCAGAAGAGAGTTATTTCTTTTTCACTCCTGAACAAATAAATCAAGTGTATCTATGTATTTAGGATCCTGCGTTTCCATAATATCTATTATATATCCATAAAGTCTGCTTTTATGGGTACCAAATATTCCACGTTTTTTCTGAAATGTCATAGCAAATGCCATGGCATCAGATAGCAACTCTTCGGGACTGTTCGATGCCTTTTCAATTACATGGTGTTC
>NBLS01000090.1 GCA_002084385.1 Desulfobacteraceae bacterium 4572_19 | reverse complement strand
TCAATATGGATTACAGAAAAAACCATGTTTCCTGAATCTAAAGACTATCATTTTAGTTTTGGAATTTATGATCCGATTCATAAGATTTATTTATCTCCAAAAGTCAAGAACAGTATCTCTTATACGAAAGCAGACTTGAAAGTCAGATAGAAGCAGATACCTGGCAAGTAATGATGGACAATGCTGCTAAAGAAGTAGTATTGGAAAAAGCAAACACTATAAGATTAGTGGAAGAGAAGGAACAAGAAAAGGAAAAAGCTCTGGAAGAGAAGGAAAAAGAAATGGAAAAAGCTCTGGAAGAACAAAGAAAAGCCTTGGAAGAAAAATATTCAAAATTATTAAAAGCAAAATAAGGTGCGTTCACAAGTGCCTTATATTCGCATAAACGGCTTGGCATATAATAGTTGTCCTATATATGCCAAGCCGTTTATGCGAAGATGAGGTGCTTGTGAACGCTTACAAAAATAATACTAACTGTTTATGTATTAATAATCTTGACATCTTGAATAACAATATACTATTAGCTGTTTGATGTTTGTTTTGTAAACTATTGTTGGCCTTTATAAAATTGATCTTTATAAATATTTATGGCAGAAGTGGTTGCCACAACTAAAATGAAAGGTTCCTGATAATAAGGCATTCTACGGATACTTTCATATAAAAATAATGGAGAGATTGTAAATGATGTTTTCTAATAACCCCCAACATTCTGATATCACTGATGATATGTGGCATGAAATAAATAACATCATTGATCTTAATAAAGATGTACCGGGTGCTCTTATTACTGTATTGAGAAAGTGTCAGGATGTTGTTGGTTACCTTCCTGTAATTTTACTTGATCATATAGCTTATAATATGAATTTACCGGTAAGTGATGTTTTTGGAGTTACTACGTTTTATTCACTTTTTTCACTTGTGCCGAAGGGGAGAAATAGTGTTAAAGTTTGTACCGGTACAGCCTGTTATGTAAAAGGTATTAAAGAAGTTATTAACCGTATTGAAAATAAATATAAAATAAAAGAGGGTGAAACTTCAGAAGATAGGCGGTTTTCTTTAGAAGGTGTAAGGTGCCTTGGTGCGTGTGGACTTGCACCTGTTATGGTTGTAAATCAAGATATTTTTGGAGATGTTAAGGCAGAGAGTGTGCTTTCAACTCTTGAAGATTATAAATAGAGTTATAAAAATTGCTGAAAAACCTAAGTTATATATAAGTTAGGAGATACCAATGAGTAAGATACGAATGCAGTTAATGTTATGTGGTGGTACCGGTTGTAACTCCACAGGAACGGAAAAGTTTAAAGATGCTCTTTTAGAAGAGTTAGGCAGACGGGAACTTTTGGACGAAATTCAGGTGATTATAACCGGTTGTAATGGGTTTTGTGCAGTAGGGCCTGTAATGGTTGTGTATCCTGAAGGAATTTTTTATCAGAAACTTAAACCTGAAGCTGTTCCAAATCTTGTTGAAGAGCATTTTATTAAGGGAAGGCCGGTAGAAAAACTTCTTTATAAAGAACCTTCCTCTAAAAAATTAATTCCTACCATGAATGAAATTCCTTTTTTTGCACATCAGGAATTTCGTGCAATGAGAAATAAAGGAATAATAGATCCCGAAAAAATAGATGAATACATAGGAAGAGAAGGGTATTTTGGTGTTGCCAAAGCTTTAAATGAAATGACCCCTGATGAAATTATTGAACAGATGAAAATATCAGGGTTAAGGGGGCGTGGCGGTGCAGGCTTTTCTGTTGGCATGAAATGGTCATTTGCAAAGAATACTTCAGGTGATGAAAAATATGTTTTATGCAATGCCGATGAAGGTGACCCCGGTGCATTTATGGATAGAAGTATTCTTGAAGCAGATCCCCATGCCGTTATAGAAGGTATGATTATTGCGGCAAAATCAATTAATGCCAGTAAAGGATATGTTTATTGCAGAACAGAGTATCCCCTTGCAGTACACCGACTTAACCTTGCCCTTGATCAGGCAAGAGAGTATGGACTTCTTGGGGAAAATATTTTAGATTCAGGTTTTAATTTTGATATAGAAATATACGAGGGGGCAGGTGCTTTTGTTTGCGGTGAAGAGACTGCTTTAATGAGATCAATAGAGGGGAAAAGAGGCATGCCTCGCCCTCGTCCTCCTTTTCCGGCTCATAAGGGATTATGGAATAAGCCAACAATTTTAAATAATGTGGAAACCCTTGCAAATGTTGGACAGATTATTAGAAAGGGTGGTAAATGGTACGCAAGCATAGGTACCGAAACAAGCAAGGGAACTAAAGTTTTTGCTATTTCGGGTGATGTTAATAATATAGGTCTTGTGGAAGTCCCAATGGGTATTTCCCTTAGATCTTTAATTTTTGATATTGGTGGCGGTATTCCCAATAAAAGAAAATTTAAAGGTGTACAGCTCGGAGGTCCTTCAGGCGGTTGTATTCCGGAACAATACCTTGATACTCCTGTGGACTACGAACATATAGCACAACTTGGTGCTATTATGGGCTCTGGCGGTGTAATTGTAATGGATGATAGAACTTGTATGGTGGATATGGCTCGTTTCTTTCTTGAATTTACACAGGAAGAATCGTGCGGAAAATATATCCGAAATAGTAACTCAATCGTCACTGTGCGGATTAGGACAAACTGCTGCAAATCCAATTCTTACTACTTTAAAATATTTTAGAGAAGAGTACGAGGCTCATGTATATGAAAAACGTTGTCCGGCAAAAAAATGTACTGAATTACTTGATTTTGAGGTAAAGGCAGAACTTTGTAAAAAGTGTGGATTATGTTTTAAAAGTTGTCCGGTTGATGCTATTATCTGGAAAAAGAAGGAAGTTGCAGTAATAGACAAGGATAAGTGCATACAGTGTATGAGTTGTTTTGATAAATGTAAATTTGATGCTATTTTTTGAGATTTGGTAAAATTGGGTAAAATATGGAGGTAATGTATGATAAATGCAATTTTTATGATGGGTGGTTTAGGTCTTATAATAGGTGCTGTGCTTGCCACAGCTTCAAAGGTTTTTTATGTATATGTTGATCCGTTGGTGGAAAGATTAGATGATGCTTTGCCAGGTGCTAATTGTGGTGGATGTGGATTGCCGGGATGTACCTCTAATGCAGAAGCCATTGCCGCCGGAAAGGCAGGAGCTGATTCATGTGTGGCAGGTGGTGCTGAACTTGCAGAGGAGATAGCTGCAATTCTCGGTGTTACTGTTGAGGCAAAAGAGCCTGATTTTGCAGGTCCCGGTTGTAATTTCGGATGTGATGATGCTGAAATTAAATATCTTTATAATGGAATAAACGATTGCAGGGCGGCCGCACTTCATTACAGCGGAATGAAAGAGTGCAAAATTGGTTGTCTTGGATTTGGCAATTGCGTTAAAGCCTGCACGTTTGGTGCATTGGTAATAGGCCATAACGGATTGCCCATTGTAGATGAAAAACTTTGTACCGGTTGTGGAGCTTGTGCCGTTGCTTGTCCACAAAACATTATTTCTCTTACTTCGGTTACAAGACGAATTCTTCATGAATACACTTCAAATGACTGCACAACACCTTGCCAGCGAGCTTGTCCTGCCGGAATAAATATAAGAGAATATATTCGTCTTGCAGATATTGGTGATTATAATGGTGCCTTACAAGTAATAAAAGAGCGAAATCCTTTTCCAAGTGTTATCGGCAGAATTTGTCCCGCACCATGTGAATTAGAGTGCAGACGAAAATTAATAGATTCTCCGGTATCTATAAATCCTATAAAACGTTTTGTTGCTGATTATGAAAGAAAAAGCGGAAAAAGAGTTTTACCTTACAAGGCACCTGAAACAGATAAAAAAATTGCAATTATAGGTGGTGGTGTAGAAGGCTTAACAGCAGCTTTTTATTCGGCAAGATTAGGCCATAGTCCAAAGATTTTTGAAGCAACAGATAAACTTGGTGGTCTTCTTCGAATTGCCATATCCAAAGAGAGACTATCCCATGAAATTCTTGACTGGGATATTGATGGAGTGTTGGAAATGGGTGTTGAAGTTGCAAAGGAGCAAGCTTTAGGAAAAGATGTTTTTATTAATTCTTTATTAAAAGACGGGTATGAAGCAGTCTTTCTTGCATCAGGTGGCTGGGATGCTCGGCTTGGCAGAAACGCTAAAACAAAAGTAGAGGAACTTATACCCGGAACATATCTTTTGATTGATCTTATTGACTCTGGTAATGAAAATAAAAACGATATGAAAATAGCATCTGAAGTTGTTATTGTGGACGGAGGCAAAGCAACTCTTGAGGCTGTTAAAATATGCAAGCATTTTGGAGTTAAACAAATAACTGTTCTTTTTAGAAAAAAACGTAAGTTATTATCATTGGATCAAGAGATATTAACAAATCTTGAAAATGAAGGTGTAGAGCTTCTTTTTAATGTGGGAGTTACAAAAATTTCAGGGGAAGAACGTGAACTTAAAGCACTTGATTATATAGATTTTGAAACAGGTGAAAAGAAAAATATTTCCGTAAAGACTCTTCTACTGTCCTCCGGTCGTTTGCCTGAATTGATTTTTAGGAAAGAAGTTACACAGGAAGAAGAAAAAGAAGAAGCGTTAAATAATTCTGAATCCCGAATAAAATGGGAAGGAGTTGAAGCACATAAACAGCCTTTTGGAGGCAGGGAAAAAGGTCTTCTTTCAAATAGCGATGTATTAAGTGGATATATAGCTGCCGTTAAAGCTCTTGGTGCAGGAAGAAGAGCCGCTGCATCAATTCATCGTTTAATGTATGATATTCCCCTTGTATTTCCTGACAAAATACTTTCTGATACTTCTATTTTACAAGATGTTAATCACCTTGAAGGTGTTGTCTCAAGTCCACAGCAAATTATGCCTGTTTATGATAAGAGAGAGTTATCTGAAAATGGTGAAATAGAGAAGGGATTTACAAAAGATATGATTAAGGCAAGTGCTCAAAGATGTCTTCAATGCGGGCTTATTTGCTATGATGGTGAATTAAGTTTGAAAACGGCACCTGAATTTGAAAAATTTTTTGAAAAATTTGAAAATAAAAAAATTATCCTTAACGTGGCAAAACTTGAATATATCAGTAGTGCCGGTTTACGAAGTCTTGTGATACTTATTAAAAAATTATATGCCACCGATGGTAAATTAGGACTTGTTAGTTTGCAAGGGATTGTAAGGGAAATTATTGAAGTGTCAGGTTTTGCAGATCTTATTAAAACGTTTGAAACTTTGGAAGAAGCAAAAGCAAATTTATAACCGTTCACGGCGAATGTACGCGAATGCCCCCAACGTCTGGCGAAAATTTTAACTATCGAATTATCCGTGGTGAGTTTATATGAAAGTTTCCATGAAATGCTGTATTATAAAGACTTTCATTTTTTGTTGTGGCGTACTATTCGCCGTGGCGGTTATATGAAAAAAAAGCATATAGGTTTGCTTCATCAATGTTTAATAATTTTGCTTGTAGTTATTGGAACACTTTTTAGTATTATTCATTTAAACAACTATTTTGCTACCAAAAAAAACTTTATACAAACTAAAAGAATGGAAGTAAAATTTGCCATTGAAATCATTGATGCCAGAGTAAAAAAAATCAAAGATGAACTCGATTCCATGGCTTTTGACTTGTCTGACGCATTTAAAGTATTAAATCCTTCTGATAAAAAAAAAACTGAGTTAATAAAATCTCTTTGGATGTCAACAGATATTTGTGGTATTGGTTTTGTGGAATCTCCTTGTAAAAATGCTTATACTCAATATTTTTATCGTAACGGTATGGATTTTAATTATATTGATATTAAAAAAAAAAATCCCGATTATAGCACTTTATCATGGTTTGCATACCCGGCAAGAACTAAACTGCCTTATATAGAAATCTCCACTGTAAAAAAAATAAAAAACAGACAAGATTATACGGTTACATGTAGTTATCCCTACATTGATGTTAATGATGATTTTAAGGGTGTTTTTATTTTTGATCTGTTTTTGAAAAGGTTGGTTGACGATCTTGAGAAAAGTTTATCAGCTAATTATATTGACGTAAGTTTATTTTTTCTGACAACTGAAAATCCCAAAAAAATTAAATTTATTGGTAGCACTAAAACTATAACCCCTGTGGAGCAAAATCGTTTTTTACATTTAATCCAATTAATAGATAAGAACAAAGGTATTTTTCATTTTGATATCGTAATTAATAAAGTTGAAATTGTAGGCTCTGCAATTTCCATATTTGACGATAAAGTGTTTGTTATGGCTACGTTAGATAAAATGTTAATCACGCAAGGGTTAAGACGTATTTTATACCGCGATTTTTCTTTTGGAATAATTACACTGTTTTCTTTATTTATATGTTTTTACTTTATACTTAAATATGCTTTAAAATCAATAGAAACAATATCTCAAAATGTTATGCAGATATCAAACGGTAATTTTGATGTGGATATTTCTGTAAAATCAAACGTTATTGAAGTTATTCGTTTAAATGATGCTATTCAAAAAATGCAGATTCAGTTAAAAAGTTATATTGAAAAAATAAAGGAGACAACTAAATTAGAGACTGAATTAGAGACTGAGTTGAAAATAGCTGCAAATATTCAAAAAAATATTATACCAAAACCTGTATCCACAATAAATGGGCATCCATATATTGATTTATTTCAAATGCTTAAGCCTGCAAAAGAAGCAAGCGGTGATTTTTATGATTATTTTATGTTAGACGATAATAATTTGTTTTTAAGTATTGGTGACGTTACAGGAAAAGGCATTCCGGCTTCTCTGTTTACTGTAATGATGATAAGCATGGAAAAAATGTGTAAAAATATTCACTTTTCTATGCCTGAAACTATGGGACTAATTAATAGAGAAATTATACCTATGAATGATACTAATATGTTTGTTTCATATTTTTGTATGGTTATTAATCTTGTAACAGGTAAAGCTAAATATGCAAACGCAGGACATGAATCTCCATTTATAATAAAAAATAACGGTGAAGTTTTTCAACTTAAACAAGGTACCGGTACATTTCTTGGAATATTTGATAATACTAAATATTCAGAAGAACACTATCAATTTCAGGAAGGTGATTCTATTCTAATGTTTACAGATGGTGTTACTGAGGCTCTGAACAGTAATGGCGAATTATTTGGAAAAAAAAGAATATTAGATGTTCTTTCCAACGTTAAACCAAAGGATTCAGCGACAAATATTATTTATTGTATAGATGATGCAATTGGAAAATATGTTGGCAAAGCGTCTCAAAGTGATGATATCTGTATGTTTTGTTTAAAATACAAGTAAGGATTTTGTAAGCGTTCACGAACAAGAAATGTGATTTTTCGGTAATCTCACATTTGTAAGCGGTCACAAGTGCCTTATATTCGCATAAACAGCTTGGCATATATAGGACAACTATTTATGACAAGCTGTTTATGCGAATATAGTGGGTTGAACAGTAATAAAAATAAAATTTTTTCTTGACAAATGGTTGTTTAAAAACTACTTACAAAAAAAGGTAGTGATGAGTGAATTACGAATGTAAGGCTTAGGATAAACGTATTTGTTGGTATGTGTAAAAATGCAAGTGCATAGATTGCGTATTCGCGTAAGATTAATAATTGAATTAAAAGAATGGTATTTGATTTCAAGCGGAGTAGTCAATTATGAAATTGGTAAAACTTCTGATGAAGAGAGGATGTGCCGTTTAGAGTCTATGGTTAGTTGGGCATATGAGTTTACCTTCGTTGATCAAGATAGTTATGAGGAGATGAAATGAACAACGATGTTACTTCCCTTGTGGATGAATCCATAAATCTTGAATTGAACGTTAGTGATATATATTTACTTTTTTATAAGTTCTTTCCAAACGACGCAGAGTTTTGGTGGAAGTTGGCATTGGAGGAAAAGAACCATGCCGCACTTATTCGAGGCGGGAAAGAGTACTTCGAACCGGTAAACAAATTTCCACACAATTTGTTACATCATAGTTTGCAGAACCTGAAAGATACAAACAGCAAACTACTTTCTCTAATCAAAAACTTTGAAAACACTCCACCATCAAGGGAAGAGGCGTTTAATATAGCCTTAGAGATTGAAAACTCGGCATGTGAACTGCATTACCAAAATTTTATAGATGAAGAAGTAAACTCAACAACAGATAAAATCTTTAAGAAATTGAACAAAGACGATAAAGACCATGCAATGAGAATCCGTTCTTATATGGAAAAGCATGGAATTACAGGACAATCGGAAAATGGATAATATATCTCATAACAAGGTGCTATATACGTAGGCATTGAAATATTAAGTCAGTATATGGGTATTACTGGAATGATTCGTTTTATTGTAACCGTTCACGACCAAGAAATGTGATTTTTTGGTAATCTCACATTT
>NBLS01000089.1:5800-7608 GCA_002084385.1 Desulfobacteraceae bacterium 4572_19 | reverse complement strand
GGGAATTATGCATGTTACAACAAAAGGACAAATTACAATTCCTGTAAATGTACGGGAAGCATTGGGTGGAGTCTGACCAAGTTATATTTAAATTCTATCACGAAAAGGAGTTTCTAATGCCAATTTTATCTATGTTTTACGGAATAATTATCAGAATGTATTTTCTTGATAATAAACATCATAATATGCCACATATTCATGCTAAATATGCAGAATTTGAGGCTTCGATTAGTATTGACGATGGTGAAATTCTTGCTGGTAAATTGCAAAAAAAACAGTTGCGATTAGTACAGGCATGGATTGAATTGCATAAAGATGAGTTATTAGCTAATTGGGAAATATCAATTGGTGGAGATAAGCCATACAAAATTAAACCATTATAAGGTGATTTTATGTATTGGGATGTAACTATTGTAAAGCCAAAACTTAAATATGAAATATATATTGAAATAGAGGATGGAAGAAAAGGTATATTTGATATGAAACCTTATCTTAATAAGGGAGTTTTTAAAGAACTTCAAGATGTTCATTATTTCAATCAAGTGGGTATGAAATTAGTTAATGAACCTTAGTATATTGGTATATTGTTGATATTGGGGTTGGGCCATGCAAGACCACTGAAATTTAAGGGTTTTTATTTCAAAAATAGGTGTTTTTTGCCCCTATATCTTTGTTTTTACCATCAAAAACAACATTATAGCTATCATTATAGCTATTGTTCCACTGAACCGTTGGATTTATAAAAACCATGTGTCAAGCAAAATAGAAATTTAGGATTGCCTATGTTAGTGATGAAAAAACTAAAAAAGTTTATATTTAAATAATAGCCAAAAGAGGTAATTTTTATAAATTGCTGAAACGAAAAGTCCTGCTATGAGAACTATTTGAGTGAAAATAAAATCTAAAGAATTTATTTTTTTGGGTTGGCTAAGTATTTTTTACCCTTAGAAGTTCCTTTTTGATAACGAAAAGGAGTTTCTAAGGAAGGTGGAATAAAATTTAACATAATTGTCAGTATCCAATCACAATACGAACGTTCTGTGTGAATAGAGTCATGACAAAGCTTCATTTATAATTTTTTGCGTTTTATTGGGAGAGGGGTCGGACCAAGCTATATTGAGCATTGACAATACTTTACCTTCAAAAAAAAAAAACTTAAAAAACTTGGTTATAACATCAGATTCGAGACTAAAAGAGGCAAAGGTAGCCACGGAACACTTTACGTTGGCAATAAAAAAACCATACTTAAAGACCGTAAAAAAGAAATTGGTACTGGTCTGCTTAACAAAATACTCAAAACTTTGGGTATAAACAAAGATGATTTTAAATAAAGGCAAAATATGGAATTTATTTATCCGGCAACAATCAAAGACGACGGAGACGGCAATTTTCTTGTCACTTTTATGGATATTCCTTTCGCAGCAACAGAAGGCAGAACAATAGATGAAGCCTTGTTTGAAGCACAAGATTGTCTTGAAGAAGCAATAACATCTTGTATGGATGATGGTGAAGCTATTCCGAAGCCATCCAAAAAAATAAAAGGGGAACACTTTATCAGACTGCCTGCTCAAACTGCGGCAAAAGCCGCCTTGTATATCGTAAGGGAAAATATCACGGCATGAGCACTTGAGTATAGAAAATAGATTTGTTATTATATGCGTAATGAATATATTAAACGGTGATCAAGTAAGGCTCGCAAAAATATCATAAAAAGGGCTTTTTATCAAAAAGTTCGCACGTTATAAATAACAACAACGAAATTGCACAAAAATTATAATTATTACGGAATAAACAATATTATTAAATCA
>NBLS01000089.1:0-5785 GCA_002084385.1 Desulfobacteraceae bacterium 4572_19 | reverse complement strand
AACAACATAATATTATAACGATGTCGTGGTTTATAATTTTTTAGGGGGAATTATGCATGTTACAACAAAAGGACAAATTACAATTCCTGTAAATGTACGGGAAGCATTGGGCATTATACCTGAAACTGATGTTGATTTTATAGAAGATAATGAAAGATTTTATATCGTTAGAAGTAGCAAACCGAGAAAGAGATGGCCGTTTAATAAACTGCGAGGAATAGCTACGGTCAAAATGACAACTGACGAAATTATGCATCTTACAAGGGGAATATAATGAATGATATATTTATTGATTCTTGTATTTTGCTGGATTTATTCACAGACCTAATAGAGGTAAAAATATGCTTGCAAAAATTCAAAAATGGGGAAATAGTCAGGGTATTCGTCTTGCAAAAAATATCCTGATAGAAGCACAAATTCAGGTTGGTGATGAGGTGAATCTTTCGGTAGAAAATGATGTGATTATAGTCGCACCAGCAAAGAAAATACGTGGACGTTACAAACTTGAAGAACTTGTAATGGACATTCCTGAAAATTATCAAAATAGTGAAGTTGACTGGGGAAATCCAGTTGGTAAAGAGGTCTGGTAAATGCCGATTTATATTCCGCATCAAGGTGATATTGTTGCATTCACTTTCGATCCACAGTCTGGCCATGAGCAGAAAGGCCGCCGACCAGCATTTGTTGTTAGTAAAAAACTCTTTAACAGTACTACTGGCATGACTATTGTGTGTCCGATTACTAATACTGATCGTGAATTCCCCTTTCACGTTCCTATGTCGAAAAGTAGTAAACTAACCGGATTCATTATGGTTGAACAGGTTAAATCTGTAGATTTTCGTTCTCGTAGAATTAAACGAATAGAACATAGCAATGAAAAGTTACTTGCAGAGGTACTTTCAATATTAGATGCCTGCAAATATATATTGGGGTCGGGCCATGCAAGACCGCTGAAATTTAAGAGTTTTTATTCCAAAAATAGATGTTTTTTGCCCCTATATCTTTGTTTTTGCCATCAAAAACAACATTATAGCTATTGTTGAAATAACAGGAGAAAATATGGCCCACTGGAATCACCGAGTAATACACAAACATCATCAACAAACAGATGAGCATACTTATCAAGTCCATGAAGTTTATTATGATGATAACGGAATCATCGATAAATGGACAGCATCACCTGTCGTACCAATGGGGGAGACTCCAGATGAGCTTCGAGAAGAAATACGCTATTTCATAAAAGCATTTCAAAAACCTGTATTGATCGAGGCATCAGAAGGTGGGAAAGAAAAACTTATTCAAGATTCTGAAAATCCAGAAATTAACAACGGTCATTATTTTGAGCTACTTGACAGAACATGGGTAGCTATAGATTATATTTATATGCGAATATAAGGGCTCGCAAAAAAATAACTTGTACTTCTTAAACGCTGATATATCTAATTGGATTACGTTGTGAAAGCTCAAAATACGATAGTATTCCTACACTTTAACAACGTAACCCAATCAGGCATCTCAACATCCAAGAAATACAATTTATTTTTTTGCGACAACGTAACCCAATCAGGCATCTCAACATCCAAGAAATACAATTTATTTTTTTGCGAACCCTAAGGCACTTGTGAACGCTTACAAATGTGAAATTACCGAAAAATCACATTTCTTGTTCGTGAACGATTACGAAATAACGTTACTGAGAACCTCGGTTAATTTACTTATCGGTGTAGGTTTTGTAATAAATCCTGAAAAACCATATGCACGAAAATTATTAATTATTGGATCATTAAAATAGCCTGTACTTAAAATCCCTTTAACGTTAGGGTCAATTTCAAGAAGTTTTTTCATGGTCTCTTGACCACCCATTCCAACTTGATTGGATAGATTTAAAATCACGGCATTAAATGGTTTTTTTGAGTTCATAGCTTTTGTATAAATATCAACAGCCTCGTTACCTTCAATGCAGGTTTCCACATCATACCCCAACCTGATAATTACCTTGTGCAGAAAAGTTCTTATACCTTGATTATCATCCATTAAAAGAATTTTTTCTTTATTAATAACAGATGGTTTTACCACTTGTTTTTTTATCGGCTTTTTTAAATCAGATTTTTTGGAAATAAATGCCGGCAGATAAATTGCAAAAGTAGTACCTTTTTCTATTTCGGATTTTACCGTGATTAAACCATTATGATGGGTAATAATTGCATGGCAAATTGCAAGACCTAACCCTTGAGCTTTTTGAGTACCCCTCTCTTTTGTTGAAAAATAAGGATCAAATATTTTATCAATATTTTGTTTTGATATACCAAATCCTTGATCTTTAAATAATAGTTTTACATATTTCCCTGAAATTAATGTAAGATTACTCTCTTTCACCTTTTGAAAAAACAAGCAGTTTTTTTGTCAGTTCTTTTGCTTGCAAACAGATTTCCCCTGCTTCTTTCAGATTTTCCAATGCCATGTTACCATTTTGTAAATTATCTTCTGCCAGATTAATATTACCCAAGACTATATATAAAAGATTATTAAAATCATGGGCAAGACCACCTGCAAGTGTGCCGATTGATTCCATTTTTTGTAACAGTTGAATCTGAGATTCCATCTGTTTCTGTTTTTTTTCAGTTTTTGCTTTATAAAGTGCCATTTCAAGAGTAACATATAATTCACGTTCCTCAAAAGGTTTGATAAGATATCCAAATGAACCGACTTTTTTTGCCCGTTCAAGCAATTCACGGTCACCATAAGCCGAAAGGAATACAACTGGAATTTGAAATTGATTATAAATTTGTTCTGCAGCCGTAATCCCATCCATGTTATCTCGTAGATGAATATCCATTAAAACTACATCCGGCAATTCAGTCTGTGCTTTTATAATTGCCTCTTCACCCGAAGCCTGAATTGATGTAATTTTGTAACCAAGACTTAATAGGCACTCACTACAGTCTGTTGCTATTGTAGTGTTATCTTCAACGATCATAACTTTTGCAGGTTTCATTATTTTCCCTTTAATCTTTATAAAATTTTAATAGAGTACGTTATTTATTACTTTGGTAAAAATTTAGACTCAACCTTTCTATGTTTAAAACAAATAGTAAACTGCGTACCTTTGTTCCGCTCCATCTTAATACTTCCACCGAGTTCTGATATTACAGTGGCAACAGATAACTGTAATCCAAGTGATTGTGCGTTCATAATATCTATCTCAGGTGGCATACCTTTTCCATCATCCCTAATAACCAACTGTACGCTCTTTTCATCAAGTTCAAACAAACTAATTTCAACCGTTCCTTTTTTGCCCGTGGGGAAAGCATGTTTAAATGCATTGGAAGCCAATTCAGTAATCACCATTCCTATTGCAACACTCTGATCTATACCCAACTTAACGCTACACTGTTTCACCGTTAATATAACATTTTTGTTTAAAGTTTCATATGCACCGCACAAGTTCCGGCAAAGTTTTTTAAGATAAATTTTAAAATCTATTTGGGACAGATCCTCAGATTGATACAGTAATTCATGAATCAAGGACATGGCGTTAACTCTGTCCCTGCACTCCTCAAAAACTTTTCTTAAGTTTACATCCTTGACTCTTCTGCTATGTATTCTCAACAGACTCACGATAACCTGCATATTATTTTTTACTCGATGGTGGATTTCACGAAGGAGTATTACCTTTTCATTAAGTGATGACAAGAGTTGTTTTTCAGTCTGTTTTTTCTCGGTAATATCAAGGGCGTAATGCAAGTACAAGTTATCTGATATAGGAATCCAATAGGTTTCAAATATTCTTCCAAAAGCTTTAACTTCTGGTGCTATACATGTTTTTAACTCCGCAAGAGCTTTATCAGCAAGACAAAAAGTACAGTGGCTACACAAACCTTTTATTGTTTTATGCTGATTTATATACTCTTTATCTTTTTCGGAGATATAATCGCTACGTCCAAAATCATGCCAGCAAATTCCTCCAATTTTGGCACCTACATCACGTGCAACCTTATTGGCAAAAATAACTATTCTATCCTTATTAATCACCATGGTAGGATATGGTAAGGCTTCAATCAAAGTAGTTCGAAACGAAACCTCCCTTGCTAACGAATCTTCAACCTGCTTGCGTTCTGTAATATCGCGTAAAACAAGTTGAACCGCTGTTACTCTATCCCGAAACTTTGCCTCTATTAATTTTCGTTCAGTTATTTCATTTTTAAGTTTTTTATTGATATCTGCAAGTTCTTTTGTTTTTATATTCACCAATGTTTCAAGGTTTTTTTTATCTTCTATAAGTTGCTGATACTTCTTCGCATTACTGTCGTTTTGCACCACTATTTTATACCTCCTATTTTTTTTTATCGAGAACTTCACGTATTTTCTGTGAAAGATCTTTCATTATCATTGGTTTTAATAAAAAGCCGTTAATACCCAAAGATATAGCTTTCTCTTCAGACATGGTTTCACTAAATCCGGTACAAAGTAATATTGGAATATCAGGACGTATTTTAATTAACTCGGCCGCAAATTTATCGCCGGTCATGTTTGGCATTTGCATATCAGTAATTACCATATCAAATTTTTCAGGTGCTACACGGAAAGAGTCAAGAGCTTCAATACTATTGGTATAAGAAGTAACTTTATAGCCCAAACGCTCCAGCATTTTTTTTATCATTATAAGAATCGACTCTTCATCGTCTGTAAGTAAAATATGTTCTGTACCACCTTGAATTTCCATTTTTAAGTTGGTTACCTGTTTTTCAGAAGAACTCTTTTCCATCGGTAAATACACATGAAATTCAGTTCCTTGTCCGGGTTCGCTGTAAACTTTGATAACTCCATTCATATTTTTAACAATACCGTGAACAACAGACAAACCCATTCCTGTACCTTTATCTTTTTTTTTGGTTGTAAAAAACGGATCGAAAATTTTATCTATTAAAACTTTATCCATCCCCACACCTGTATCAGCTACAGTTAAACAAATATAGTCACCTGATTTCATATCATGGCCAATTAGATCAAGTTGTCCAAGCTTTATTTTTCTTAAACTGACTGTTAACGTTCCTCCGGTATCCTCCATTGCATGATATGAATTGGTGGCAAGGTTCATTATGATTTGATGAATTTTGGTAGGATCAGCTTTCACAACACCACAGTCAGGGTTTATATTCTGTTTGATTTCGATTGTTGTGGGAATTGTAGATCTGATAAATTTTAACGCTTCCTTGATAATCGGTTGCATTTTCATCACTTCTAACCCATTTGTATCCTGACGGGAAAATGTAAGAATTTGCTTTACTAATTCACCGGCTCTCATTGCACTGGTATAGATTTGATTAATACTATCCCTAAATGGACTGTCTTGTGGGATGTCTTCTAACAGCAGTTCGGCATGTCCTGTAATGGGAAAAAGTATATTATTGAAATCGTGGGCAATACCACCTGCAAGTGTGCCAATGGATTCCATTTTTTGTGATTGTTTGAGTCGGTCTTCAATTTTTCGTTGCTCGGTAATATCATGAATTACACCCAATACTTTTACCGGGCATTCATTATCAAAAACCAATTCTGCTACAGACCGAATTAAAATAACTTTTCCATCAATTTTTCTATGAACCTCAAACTCTATATCGTATTTTTTATTTTTTTGAATCAGGTTTACCAACGCCTCATTTACTCTTTGTGCATCTGGGATACATGCTTCAACTTCATTTAAGGGCAAATAAGGGGAAGTCCTCTCAATACCATACATTTGAAATGCCTGTTCGGAGCCCCAAATTTCTCCTTTTGCAATATC
>NBLS01000088.1 GCA_002084385.1 Desulfobacteraceae bacterium 4572_19 | reverse complement strand
GAAAGCGTAGGAATACTATCGTATTTTGAGCTTTCACAACGTAATCCAATTAGGTATATCAGCATTTAAGAAGTACAAGTTATTTTTTTGTGAGCCCTAAGTATCTATTAGCACTATAATAATAAAAAATATGTTGCAAGTAAAAACATTCTAAGGTAGTAATTGAAATTAGGGTTCGTTGAAAAGAAATCGTAACCGTTCACGACCAAGAAATGTGATTTTTCGGTAATCTCACATTTGTAAGCATTCACAAGTGCCTTATATTCGCATAAACAGCTTGGCATATAATAGTTGCTTACAACAAATCTTTATGGAGGAAGTCGCAAATGAAAGAATGTCCCAAAGGTCATTTATACTCGGATGCCCTTGATGATTGTCCAGTATGTGAAAAACATGCAAAATTCCAAATGATTCTTGGTAAACACAACAGTGACAATCAAAAAATACACAAGGCTTCAGTTCCGGCTAAGGAAACAAATCCCCAGCCACAAGCTGTAAGCTCTTCACCCCCAGCACCTGAAGTTTCTGCAAAAAACGTTATTATTCCACAAACATCACAGCAGGCATCACCACAAATATCACCACAAGCATCAAATGATTCAAAACAACAAACAGACGATGAGAAAACTATCTTTATGGGTGCTTCAGATATACAGCCCGTAAACTTTATAGTTGGTTGGTTCATTGAACTTGACGCTAATGAAATGCCTGTGAACAGTCATCCAATTGAAAATAATAAAAAATTAAACATTGGAAGAAGTAACAACAATGATATTATTTTAAATAATAAAACAATATCAAGATGCCATGCAACTATTGAATATAAAGATTTAAAAATTATTATCCACGATCAGAATTCTGCTAATGGAATAATTATTGATAATAAAAAAATAACATCTCAACCTTTAATAAATAACAGCAAAATTATATTGGGAGATTTAAAATGTTTAGTCAGGTACTCGTAAACAATTGCAGGTACTCATATAAGCGATTACAGACACACTATCTCTGAAAGGTAATAATCTGAAAAGTAATATTATCAACACCGCCGTTTTCCTTAGCACGTTCAAGCAATTTTTCCGCAGCTTCTTCAGGTTTAAAAGAAGATAAAATAGATGCAATAAATGGATCATCCACCATTCCGTACAACCCATCAGTTGCTATCAGGTAGGTTTTATTGCAATCTAAAGGAAGTAGTGTAAAAAATGGATCAACCTTACTATCTTCCCCTGTAAGAGCTTGGGTTAGTACATGTCTTCTTGGATGCTTTTTTGCTTGTTCTTCAGATATCTGACCTGTGCATAAAAGCTCTTGTGCAAAATTATGATCATGACTTTCACATACAAGTTTATCTTGATAAAAAGAATATACTCGGGTATCTCCAATATTAGCACATACTATCGAATCATTTCGGAAAATAAGCAACGCAAGGGTCGTTCCAAACATTGAAAGACTGTTTTTATTCTTATATTGTCGTAGCCTGTTTTGAACATTTTCAAACATAAAAGGTATTAATTTTTCTGGTAGGAGATTATCTTTTTGAAGAAGTGCGAAATCTTTTATTACAGAATCAACAGCTATTTTGCTCGCAATATCTCCAGAGCCATATCCACCCATTCCATCTGCAACACAATAAAGATTAGCGTCAATAGCTTTATTATACCAACTCCCTGCAAAATCCTCATTAATTTCCCGAACTTTACCCACATCAGTTTGCTCTATTAAAAATATTTTCATAGTAACCTACATAATCCTATACAAATAATGAAATCTTCTTGGTGGATAATACGCCTCAACAAAACGAAAAATCTCTATAATACAGCTCTTTCAGATACTTCATACCTCATAAAATCAACCCTTTTCCAGGGTATAAATTAGACAGGATCTTACATTTATTTAAATTTAATTCTATATATTGCGATACTTATATTTGCAAACGCAATATACGGTGTATTTATAATAATAATAACAGATGTTATGAATGTCCAAAAAACAGACGTAGTCCCGTAATTACTGACTTTAAACTATAATTATAGTATGTTAATTATGAGGTCTGTACTTTCATATAAAAAAATCATTTCAAAGGTAACTATATCAATTTAACACAAAGGAAAATTTTTCCCAATCGAACAACCATACCATCTTCAAGAGTACCCCTTGCCCTTGGATAATCATTTAAATATACACCATTTACGGCATCTTCTTCAACAATAGTAATTTCGTCTTCAATAATTTCAATAAAGCAGTGAACTCTTGAGACTGTCTTGTCATTAAGGATCACATCATTATTTGAATCCCGTCCTATTCTTGTTACAGGTTTTATCAATTCAAAACTTCGGCGTGGCTTCCCCATATCATCAAGTAAAACCAACCATCCTCATATACAAACATACTGACAATTAAAAATCAAGTAAAATTTAATTTTTCTATTTACGCCATTACTTTTTTTTTGTATGCTACTTGCCGAAATTAATTTTATCCAAACATTAACGAGGCAGAAATGACTGATATTAATAATTCCACAGATCAAGTTGCTCATACTGACCATGTTTCGGCAGATCAAAAAAAATTAGGTAAATATATCATAGTATCTCAACTTGGAGAGGGTGCTATGGGAACTGTTTATAAAGGCTTTGATCCACTTATTGAACGAAATGTTGCCATTAAAACAATTAAAAAAAAGTTTTTGGAAGGACAGGACATTGATGTTGATCAAATCCTTGCTCGCTTTAAACGCGAAGCCCAGGCAGCCGGACGGTTAAACCATCCTAATATCGTATCTGTGTATGAATATGGAGAAGATAATAATACCGTATTTATTGCAATGGAAATCGTTAATGGGCGTGAACTTAAAACTTTTTTTGATAATAATGAGAGTTTCGTTGATCCAGATCATCTTTTCGAAATAATGTATCAACTTCTTGATGCTCTTGCCCATTCCCATCAACATGGAGTTATACATCGTGATATTAAGCCTGCAAATATTATTTTAATGGATAATGGGCAAATAAAAGTAACAGATTTTGGAATTGCCAATGTTGAATCATCAAATTTAACACAAGTTGGTTCCATGCTTGGCACACCAGGATATATGTCTCCCGAACAAATCATGGGACAAAAGGTAAGTGCCTATTCTGATATTTTTTCTGCCGGTATAGTTTTTTATCAGCTTCTTACAGGAGAAAAGCCCTTTCCAGGCCAGGCGATGACAACAATTATGCACAAGGTTTTAAATGAAACTCCTGTAAACCCAAGTGTTCTAAATTGCCAACTACCTTCTGCATTAGATAAAGTTATCCAAAAAGCACTTGCCAAAAAAACAAAAGATCGCTTTCAAACTGCAAAAGAGTTTTCTGATACTATAAAAAATGCCTTAAAGGAAGATTCAAATATAGTAAATGGAACTGTCGCAAACTCTGCAACATCCAATTTCCAAGACACAACTGCAAATGAAGAAGCTACGGTGCTTTCAACTGGCGGTTCTCAAGATACAACTGCAAATGAGGAAGCTACGGTGCTTTCAACTGGCGATTCTCAAGGTACAACTGCAAATGAGGAAGCTACGGTGCTTTCAACTGACAATTCTCAAGATACAACTGCAAGTGAAGAAGCTACGGTGCTTTCAACTGGCGGTTCTCAAGATGCAACTGCAAGTGAGGAAGCTACTGTACTTTCAGCTGGCGGTTCTCAAGGTACAGTTACAAATGAGGAAGCTACTGTACTTTCAACTGGCGGTTCTCAAGATACAACTGCAAATGAAGAAGCTACGGTGCTTTCAACTGGCGGTTCTCAAGGTACAATTACAGATGAAGAAGCTACTATACTTTCAACAGCCAGTCCCCAAAATATAAACTTAAATAAAAATATTACAAAACCTACAAAACCATCTCACAATAAAGCAATTATTTTAATAGTCATTCTGATAATAGTCGCTTGTTGCGGTATTTTTTTCTGGAATCAAATGCAACAAACAGCTACACATCTATCTAAACAACCTGTTAAGAGCTCACCAAGTATTTCAACAAAAACAGATACCACACCTGACAAAAAAATTACTACAAACACAAAAAAAATATTGGAAAAACCAAAGCAAGACGTTCAAGACACTAACATTATTGATAAAAAACTATTAAACAAACCTAAAAAAAGTGTTGAACCTGAGAAAAGCGTTGAACCTGAGAAAAGCGTTGAACCTAAGAAAAACGTTGAACCTGAGAAAAACATTGAACCTGAGAAAAACATTGAACCTGAGAAAAGCATTGAACCTGAGAAAAGCATTGAACCTGAAAAAAACATTAAACCTGAAAAAAACATTAAAAATAATAAGCGTATTAAAACGGCTCCGCATCCGGCAGATTCTATTTTTACTAACTCTAAGCAAAACATCAAACTTATCGATTCTGATTCTAATACAAAAAAATCAGAAAAGAGACCTAACCAAAATGCTACAGTTATCACTACAGAAACTGAAACAAAAAAGACACCAAAGGCATCCAAGCAAAATGACAATTCAACTACTAAAAAAACAACTGAAACTCAAAACGTAAATAATTTTCTTGAAGAATTAAAAAAGATGACAGAGGAACCATCAATAATAGATAACTGATAATTCTTGCAATACTAAGGGCTCGCAAAAAAATAACTTGTACTTCTTAAACGCTGATATATCTAATTGAATTACGTTGTGAAAGCTCAAAATACGATAGTATTCCTACGCTTTCACAACGTAACCCAATCAGGCATCTCAACATCCAAAAAATAACTTGTACTTCTTAAACGCTGATATATCTAATTGGATTACGTTGTGAAAGCTCAAAATATTCATAATTCCATTTCAAATATAAAATTTGAATAGCAAAGGTAAAAAAGTGAGAACAGACTCTGAGATAAAAATGTTAGGTTTTGAAATATTAAACCATCACCTTGGATTAGTTGAATCTGAAAGGTTTATTGTTCTTATTCAAAGGGAAAAATTCGATTATACAAAATGGAGAAAAAATCTTTTTGATGGATTAACGGGAAAAGATATAAGTAAAAAGGCAATGGAGTTTCAAAACAAATTAATAAGAACTTAGACCTCGTAAATAATTTAAACGTTCAAGATTCACTTTGATAACTTTAAACAGACTATCATAAATTTTTGATATTCCATATTTTTTTTCATGTTCAGTCAACAATTTAGCATAAACATTATTAACAGCTTGTGTAACTTCCTCCATTAACAGTAACAATTTTTTGGAGCTTAGCTTTAAATGCTCGGCAAACTCTTTAAAAGAGTGTTCTTTTATTCGACTTAGCTTATAAGTTTTACCTATTGCCATGGCGAATTTATTATCTAAGGGATAAACTTGTGTTGAAAGCAAATCATAAAATGGTGCAAGCCGTAAATTTGTTTCGTGTATTATAGAAAAATTTTTACCATGAGCATCACAATTTCCAATTAAATAATTAAAAATTGTAACGCGAGCAAAATTAAGACGAGTTTTTGCTCCATTATCAGAAAGGAACTCATCTATTAATTCTCTGCATTGTAAAAATCCCGGTCCTCCGCTTTCTTGATATTTTCTATTTACAGATAGCCCCATTGCCTGACAAAAATCCTCTTGATGAATACGCAAGACTGTATTAACAGTTTGTTTTCGATCGTATCTGTCAATTACAAATAACTCATGCCCACCTACTTCAATTAGCTTTGAATCCGGCACTGATAATCCAATGATTTGGGCAAGTTCCATGCAAAATGCTTCATTTTTTGTAATATCCGGGAGAATTGCACTTGCCGGTTTAATAATATGTGTTGTTGCTGAACCTGATGTAAGTGGTAAATAGAACCTGTTTTTTTTAATATATACAGGTAATTTGTCCTGGGCACCGGCAATAGAAAGTCTGGCTTGTTTCATCTGAGGAAAAAGCTTATATTTTTCAGGACTTACGGCAATTTTATCAAGAACATTTATTAATTCATTATCTATACATTCGTACTCTCCTGAAGAAAAATTTATCTGATTTCCTTCAGAAAGAACAGAAAGTGCTCCTGCACAATCTTCTCCAAAATTTTCAAAAAAGGCAAACGTATCATTTTTATTAAATCTGCGATTAAACGCTAAAACAGTTTTTACATCACTTTCCGGAAGCAGATTTTCAAAAAAAGCAGTGCTTATACCTGGAGAGTATTTTTCTTTTCTGCATGGAAGAGAAAGAGAAATAGATTTTGCAAATCCATTAAGCCAATCTTGTGAGTATTGAAATACTACTCTTCCTTTTGTATGCCGTTCCAAAGTTCCAACAAGAACCTCGTCCCAGATAACAAGAAGTCTGTTTTTAGCGATCATCTCTTTTACCATTAAGCTTTTTATGAGCCCTAAGGGCTATCATATAAATCTGTTGATAGATAAACCTTAAGTCCTAATGCTCTAAGCAGATCAAAAGTTTTATCCATTTGAACAGTTGCTTTACCTCTTTCAACATCACTTATAAATTTAACACTCGTTGCTGTAATATCCGATAGATCCTTTTGTGTCATGTTTTTTTTCTTGCGAACATTTCTTATTGCTGTTCCAATATATCTCGGCAATCGTATTTGATATGGGTATATCAGGTCTGACAATGCACACCACTCCTTTTTTTAACCATACGGTGAAATTTTATATTTATAAGCAAATACAACAGTACGGTTAAATTTACTGTATTTTTAATACATAAACTTTCTCTAATTAAACTTCCCATTAAAATAAAAATTGTAACCGTTCACGAACAAGAAATGTGATTTTTCAGTAATCCGACAATAACTGTTGCCACCTATCAACCCAGCAACAACTATGTGTAAAATTATCAATAACTATAATATTTGTCATCGAATTTTCAGACATTCGGTTATAATAAGCTGTAATAACATCTTTAGAAACATTATCATCATCACCGCCCACAAAATGAACCTGATCAATTCCTTGAACTTTTTGTGCAAAATCAGAAGCATTTAATGACCCATACAATGGTGTAATTTTATGAAGCTGCGTCCATTTTACATGGTCAAGATTAGCTGATACCGTAATAATTTTTACCACGTCATCTCTTCGTGCCGCAATTAAAACTGCAACAGTGCCACCACCTGAAAATCCTATAAGTTTTATTGTTTTTGCACAAGTTTTTTGCTTTGCATAACTTACAGCCTTATCCATCGCATCTATCACCTCTTCGGAATAACGATGCGTTGTCCAATAACGTGATTCGCACTTAATATCACAATCATTGGTAAATTGACATGGGCGAGGCAGATAAAAAACATCTGGATTTTTATCGTGAAGTGCAAGATTTAACGTTATTGGATTTCTCGGAGTTGGATCATTTGAAACCGTATATCTGTTTTTCCATGCAAAACCATCACCTTCTATGTAAACAGATAATAGCCCTCCATCATTACTACAATTTTTTAACAAGCCTGAAAACTCAAACCCTCCTGCTTTAAATGCAAGAGGCTTAAACCCTTCACTTAATGCATCAGAACGAACTTTTTTCATACTATGGCAACTTACACAAATCATGCCCAACAATAAAAAAAGGAGAAGTAAATATCTTTTATCAATCAATCTTTTAACACATTTAAAGTTATCCGCTAACATATTTTCCCGAAACAGTAAGCGTTCACAAGCACCTCATCTTCGCATAAACAGCTTGTCATATATAGGACAACCATTATATGCCAAGCTGTTTATGCGAATATAAGGCACTTGTGAACGCTTACAAATGTGAGATTACCGAGAAATCACATTTCTTGGTCGTAAACGGTTACCCGAAACAAAACTAAACGTCCACAAGTACCTTTGATTTTATTGGCCACACCAATTCCAGTTGAGCCAAAATTAAACGTCCACAAGTGCCTTATATTCGTGGAAACAAACCGGCACATAATAGTTTTCCTATATGTGACGGTTTGTTTCCACGAAGATGAGGTACTTGTGGACGTTTAATTAGAAGTCGTAGCGTAGATTAATCATACCTGTTGTTTCAGTCTGATTATCACGACCAAGCATTGTAGATACATTAAGATCAAGGGATATATTATCTATAAAAACTGTTCTAAATCCCACACCTATTGTAAAAGCATCCCTATCATAACTTATATCTGTAAAATTTAATTTGCCAAGATAATAATATCCATAAACATTAGCAGAGCCAAACCACCTATTTGAATCCATTGAACTTGTAATTGCACCATCTAATTTATTTTGATCGCTATTGAGCCATGAATATCCACCTGTAATATTAAAACTACAATAGTCATTTATTAATACCGCAAAGTATGGTGACAGTGTAAAACCACTTGTATCCAAACGGCCATTATTATACTTTGTATCCACTCTGGTTTTTTCCCCGCCAATTGCCAAACCTGCAACAATATCAGGAGTAACCATATAATCAAAACCAAGTATTCCCATCCCGAGAGTAGAATCAAACTCTGAACTTTCAGTGGTATCCTTTGATACTGTACCACTGCCATTTGCCCATACTCCAAAAGCCTGTGGTTCATCGCCTGCGGAAAGACCTGTTAACTTATTAATTACACTGTTTTTTTCACTGGCCAGTTTGAGTTCTCTTTCTCTTTTTTTATCCGTATTGGTAATTTTGGGTTGTTTAGATTGTTTAGGTTGATTAAATACACGTTTAAACTTAAAAATCTGACCTATATGGGTACTTATAAGAGATGTTATTTGTTTTACCGAAGCTCTCATACTTTCAGTTGCAACAACTTCAGCAGCTACAGTTTGATTACCCACAATTCTTTCATATATACTTGTAGAAAGACCGTCTTTATAATTACCCTCCACAATAAGTACTCCAGTTTGAAGGTCATAAACACGATAAGAATCGAAACCTGTATAATACCTCCCCGAAAGATCCATATCCGATAAAACCAGTTGGTAACTATTATCTGCATTATAAAAAGATAAGCTATCGCCTGGATCAGGACCTGTCATATTAATTATGCCCCAATCAAATCCTGCCCACCAATCATCTACAGCTGCATATACCAACGTACCTGCCGTTACATAAAACAAAGACAAAACAACAAGCAAGACATATCTTCCATTTTTTTTCATTTCGGTTGCTCCTTTTGTATAAGTAAAAACCCCATGTTTAATTTTGGATAACTCCCTTGCTGATTGCCTACCAGTTGCAGCTGCTCCCACATGAATACCTGTGGCACGAGAAAGCAGTGCAAATGGTTTATGGGCATCAAATTCACTAAAAGCATTTAAAGCGGCTCCTGATTTACAGCTATCCATAAGAAGAAAAATCCGCTGGGCATTAATTTTAACAATTAATAACTCAAGATTATCTGATGAAATACCTTTAGATTTTAGTTTATCAGGATTGGCAGGGTCATATAAATCGTAGGGAATAAAATACCATTTTTCATGTAAAGTCTCCCCATGCCCTGCAAGATATATTAAAACAGTATCCTGGGGAGGAATAGTCTGTAATATTTCCAAAGTTGCATTAATTTTAGCTTTTGTAGCTTCTTTATTGTAAAGTTCATATAAAGCCACATTATCAAATGTTTTTGAATGTGCTTGTGAAAACTGCTTTGAGACACCTTTAGCATCCGGTACTGCAAATCTTAAATCAAGAAATGGATTTTTATATATATTAATACCGACTGTAACAATATGCAGTGTTGTTGGTATTTTAATCTCTTCTTTAATTATCTGTTCAATAGCTGTTTCCACAGCTTCACTTTCAATTCTGGAATCACTTAGCCCTATTGTTTTAAGGGAATTTTCTCCTTTAACAAGTGCAATTTCATAAACCTTTATTTTTTGTATTTTTTTCCCTTCTTTTTTGGTTTCAATTATTGATTTTGCATCGTCAACAACCTTACCATTATGATACAACCTGATTCCATCAATACCACCCCCTTGATCTGTTGCTTTAACGGTTACAGAAATTTTTTCAGCTTCGGTTGATCCTTTTCCGTCAAAGTCTCCAAGTGAGATTTCCATAGTGGGGGGCAAGGTAAATCCATCAGAAATAACCTGAAGAGTTTTATCTGTTCTGACAGGCTGTTGTGCAAAAATACGGCCTAACAAAGCCGGCTTGTAGTATTTTTCCATAAACCCATCAACACTAAACGATTTATCTCCAACCGACCATTGAATGGCATCGAGCCTATCTTCTAAATCTCCATCTAATGTGCCATCAAAAAAACCATCAGGACTAACCACCGCCCACCCTGAACGCATGGAAATTAAACGTGCAAGTTCTTTTTCATTTTCAATACTCCAAATTCTTGTAGTTTTATCTGAACTTGCTGTTAAAAGAAAATCGTTTTTTTGACTAAAACATATGGCATTTACAGTATCATGATGCCCCGGCAAATCACATATTTTTTTTCCTTGAAGAGATGATACTCTTATAATTTTATCATCACCACCTGTAACAAAAAAAACGTTATCATGGCTTATTGCCAAAGCACGAATTGCACCATCATGCCTTTTTTCGTCCATAATTTTTTTACTATTTGCAAGGTTCCATAACATAACCTTGCCATTTTCAAATCCTGCTGCCAATATATTGTTTGACACCTTATTTGGTATATTGGCTGGTAAATTGTTTGACAAAACATTATCGGATAGCCCACTATCAGACGATACATCTAATGCAAAAACAGGGCTATCGTTTCCATTTAAAATCTGTAAAATCTTACCAGATTTAATATCCCAAATCCGTATTTTACCATCGTTATATCCGCCGACAACTTTACTTTTATTATCACTTACAGCAATAGAAAAAACAGCACCACCATCTCCTGCAAAACTTTGCAGTAAAACACCTGAATTTGTATCCCATAAGTTAATAGTTCCATCAGCACCGGCACTTAATATTTGTTGTCCAGAAAGTGGAACCATCGAATATACTTCGTTTAAATGCCCTGAAAAATTACGTATTTTTTTTCCTGTATCAATATCCCACTGGTATATTTCACCTTTTTTATTACCAGTAAAAAGATATTTTGCATTCAAGGAGAAAATCAAAGAGGTAACGGATTCTGAATTTTCAGCAAAATCCATTACTTTTTGACCGGTGTTTACATCCCATAACTGGGCATAACCATTTTTTCCGGCAGTTGCAATCCACTGTCCATTTTCACTAAACACGGCAGATGTCATTGCGTCGGCATAACGAGAATTAATTGTAAGTGAAGGCTTTATAATTTTTTTAATATTTGTTTGAATTGCTCTGTTTATAACTTTAGTGCTTGTTCGAAATGAAGGTCTGCGTGCCATTACAACACTTGGCAAAAAATATAATATTATTAAAAAAGCAATAACCAACCATTTGAAATTTATAGAATACGTCTTTTTTTTACACATAAGTCTCCTATGGTTCACTCAAGCTTCCATACTCCTTGCCATGGTAAATCCTCCCTATAATACGAAGTTCTATGGAGATTTTATATCAACCATTATCGTCCTTCATTTACAATTCGTACCCGTCGATTTACCGCAGAGTTAGGATTATTTTTATCGACAAGACCTGTTTCACCCTTACCTTGGGTAGGTAATCTATTGGCATCAATTTTATAATTTCTAACAAGAAAAACTTTTACAGCATCTGCCCTTTTACTGGATAAATCCATATTATAGTCTTTAGAACCCGATGCATCCGTATAACCTTCCACAAGAAAATTAAACTCTTTTAATCGATCAGAATTTAAAGCTTTCCCAAGAATATCAAGGGTTTCAATAGCATCAGGTGTAAGCTCAAAAGAGTCTTTTTTAAAACGAATTGCTAAAGAAATAGCCCTTTTTTGCCCCGCATCTCCGATACTTCGTTCTCCGGTTTTTGTAGTATAGCTTTTCTACAAACCTTACATATAAAAAAACCTACGGTTTGAACATCTCCATATTATACATAAAATAAACCTTGCAAAATATAACAATTGTATGTATCTTCTACGTGTTTCATGGTAAATATAACTTATACGCCAACCATGGCTTACTTAAACAGTTGAGGTTAAAAATGACACAACAAAGTATCGTTCACCCAATGACAAGTGGCTTTTCATCTAAAGTTCAAAAAGGCAAAACTGTATCTGTCAAAGAAGCAGTCCAGATTATTAAAGATGGGGATACTATCGGATTGGGCGGATTTGTTGGAAGCGGATTTGCGGAAGAGGTTGCAATTGCACTTAAAAACCGCTTTCTTAAAACAGGCTCGCCTAAGAATTTAACAATTTATTTTACTGCAGGAGTTGGAGATAGTGCAGACAGGGGAATAAACCACCTTGCACATGAAGGATTGATAAAGCGAGTAATCGGTGGGCACTGGGGACTTATTCCAAAAATGCAGAAACTTGCCATTGAAAATAAAATTGAAGCTTATAATCTTCCCCAGGGATGCCTTGCTCATATGTTAAGGGATATGGGTGCTCATAAACCCCGTACCATATCTGCTGTTGGACTTGGCACATACATTGATCCACGTCATGGCGGTGGGAAATTAAATGCAAGAACAACAGAAGAAATTGTAGAGTTAATTGAGTTTGATGGAAAAGAATATCTTGCATATAAAACCCATCCAATAGATGTTGCTATTATTCGTGGAACAACCGCCGACACTGATGGTAATATAACAATGGAAAAAGAAGCTATTACCATTGAAACACTTGCTCTTACCATCGCTGCAAAAAACAGTTCGGGATTTGTTATAGCCCAGGTGGAAAGGGTTGCAGAGAAAGGAATGCTACCCCAAAGAGATGTTAAAATCCCGGGAATAATGGTTGATTGTATTGTGGTTGCCTCAAAACCTGAATATCATATGCAAACCTTTGGGGTTCAATATAATCCTGCTTTTGCCGGAGAATTTAGAGTTCCAATCTCTGCCATGAAGCCTATGGCTCTTAATGCAAGAAAAATCATTGCAAGACGAGCTGCATTTGAATTAAGTCCCAATAGTGTAGTAAATCTTGGTATAGGAATGCCGGAAGGTGTAGCAAACATTGCTGCAGAAGAAGGTGTTCTTGATGATATAACCCTAACCGCCGAGCCGGGAGTAATCGGTGGCATACCGGCAGGTGGCAAAAGTTTCGGTGCGGCTACCAATGTTGATGCAGTAATTGACCAACCGTATCAATTTGATTTCTATGATGGTGGTGGTCTGGATATAGCATTCTTAGGACTTGCACAGGCGGATATGGAAGGAAACTTGAATGTAAGTAAATTTGGTCCCAAACTTCCGGGGTGCGGAGGGTTTATAAATATCAGCCAAAATTCCAAAAAAGTAGTTTTTGTCGGAACCTTTACAGCCGGCGGATTGGAAGTTTCAATCAACGAAGGTAAAATCAACATAACCAAAGAGGGTAAAGTTCAAAAATTCCTTAAAAATGTTGAACAGATAACATTTGCCGGAAAGTTAGCCGCATTAAACAATCAGCCTGTTCTTTATATCACTGAAAGATGTGTTTTTGAACTTACTATAGATGGACTTGTACTAACAGAAATAGCTCCTGGAGTTGATCTTGAAAAAGATATTCTCTCCAAAATGGAATTTAAACCTATTATTAAAAATCAGCCGATTCTTATGGATAGCCGAATTTTCAAGGCTGAACAGATGAAATTAAAAGACGATCTTCTTTCCATTCCCATAGAAAACCGACTTATTTACGATGATACACAAAATATTTTCTTTGTAAATTTTGAAAGATTGGTAATAAGATCAAGAGATGAAATAAGACTTATCAGAACGCATGTTGAAAAACTCCTTGGTCCGTTAGGCAAAAAAGTTAAAGCAATTGTTAATTATGATAATTTTGATATTTCAACAGAACTTATAGATGAATACATGGACACTGTTAAAAAAATTGTAGATGATTTTTATACTGACGTTACAAGATATACAACAAGCACATTTATGAAAATGAAACTTGGCGAATCACTTAAAGAAAGAAATGTTGCACCTCATATTTATGAGTCGCTTAACGAGGCAAGTGGTGCACTTAACAAAAAATAATTATTTTAAGGAGAAGTAAAAAATGGCAAAAGAAAAAGTTAAACATATGACAGGAGTTCTTGCATCAATTTTTTCCCATTCGGGTCATATTTCCAAAGATGATGCTAAAGAGATATCCGGGCTTGATGATAATGCCTTTGAAAGGGTTTATGCAAAAGCTGCTAATATTGCACAAAAAGCTATTACGTCAAAAGGAAAAGTCCTTGAGCATTTCATGGAAGAAATTGATGAGTACTATAAAGAATTTGAGCCGACACTTTTTAAAAATAAGAAATAAAAGTTTACTAACCACTTTATGAGGTGTTAAACTCTTGTTTAAAGAACCAGCTATAGTGAATATTACGTCGCAACAAAAAATAAAAGTCTTTGTAATGTGGAATTACAAAGACTTTTAAATAACTTGCCATGGCGAATTATACGCCATAACAAAAAATGAAAGTCTTTGTAATGTAGCTTTTCTATGGACTTTCATATAAAATTACAGCAAATAAAAAAACTAATATTTTAGGTTTTGTGGTGTAGGCTAAAGGATATAATTTATGGAAGCATATAAATTTGAAACGACCGTGTTAGAAAATGGTATCATTCAAATCCCAGAAATTTCTAAACTTGCTCATCATCCAATTGAAATTTTTGCTCTAAACCGCAAGCCATTTGTTAAACATGCTACCAAACTTTTCAAAGTAGCTCATAAGAAAAATTTTCTTCTTTACATAAGTGCCACCACAGTCACAGATATATATTATATAACGAGAAAAGAATGCGGAAAAGATATGGCATTAACATTTCTCAAGGACTTATCGCAATTTATAAACATTATTTCAGTGAATAAACAAATTATTCTTCAGTCTATAAATTCTGATATGCCTGATTTTGAAGATGCTATCCAGGTTTTTTCTGCTAAGCAAGAAACTATCTCAACTATTATCACCAGAAATGAAGCGGATTTTATACATTCAGGACTTAATACTACTGACCGTAAATTAGATGAATAAAACTATTATAGCAGACCTTCATAATCATAGCTCTTTTTCTGATGGGGAGTATCTTCCTGAACAGTTGGTTTTAAAAGCCTCACAATTGGGGTTAAAAGCAGTTGGACTTACCGATCATGATACTATTGATGGCTTGAAAGAAGCGTTGTATGCAGGGGAAAAATATCAAATTGAGGTTATTCCGGGTATTGAAGTTTCCATAAGATTTAAACGTTCTTTTTTTACAGGAACACTTCATGTCCTACTTTATTTTTCGCCAAATCTTATTGATAATATCGAATTTCAAAATGATATTAAGACAATAATCGGTAAAGGACGAGGGGTTGAACTTACAAAAACGAGAGTAAACTCGATTAATAAAGAATTTGGGCCGGAAGGAAAAAATCCTTACTTGCCTCGTAAACTTTTACCCGAAGAGATACTTAATCTTTGTTCCAATGCGTCAAGACGACATTTTGCTATAGCTTTTGAAAAAAACTTCAAAATTGCTGATAAAAAAGCAATCACCATGCTTATAGGCAATAACAGCCCTTCATATATTCCATCAGGAATAGAATTAAGTAATCTAAAAACATTAATAGAAAAATATCAGGTTGTTACTGTTCTTGCACATCCTGCTGCCGGCTCTTTTCCCGGAGAGAGTCACTACAAAGAAGTACATCCTCCACTTGCAATTGTTGAAAAACTAATTCCTGATTTTATTAACCCTCAAATTTTCGGGCTTGACGGAATTGAAATTTATTACCCCGCACATACAAAACAACTTCGCAATACTCTTTTTAACTGGGCAAAAAGATACAATCTTATCATAACAGGAGGCTCAGACTGCCACGACACTTTAGAACGACCGGTGGGAATTGAAGGAGTTAATATAAAAGAGTTAGATATATTAAAAAATCGTATTTATTTAAAAAACCTACCATAGCAAATATTACACAACAACAAAATATGAAAGTTAAGCACATGCTTATTGGGCAACCACAAGGGTTTGCCCCTACTTTCATATAAACCACCATGATGAATATTACACCACAACAAAAAATAAAAACCTGATAATATAATTTTTCTATGAACTTCCATATAAAAATTTACCATTTTGTTAAATACCCCCAATTATTATCTCAAAAAGGCAAATATCAAATTTCACACTGCCTACTTTATACACCAAATTGCCTATTTTTATAGGCATTTTATCCCCTTTTTCAAGGCTTTAATTTTTATTGACAACGCCCATTGCAGTTCTTTATATTTGCCTCACCTTAGCTATATTAGGGGGTTATTTAAAAAATATATTTATGCTTTACTCGTACTACTACACAGGAGACGACAAAATTATTATGACATTAACAAAAAAATATATTATTGATAATATTCAGGACAGGTTATTATGTTCCAAGGGCGAGGCAAGAGAGTTTTTTAACGATCTTCTTGAAATCATCAAATCAACCCTTTCAAATAATGAAGATATTATGATTAGTGGATTTGGAAAATTTTGTCTTAATGAAAAAGTTTCAAGAATAGGACGTAACCCGTCCACAAAAAAAGATATGGTAATCAACAAACGTAAAGTTATTACATTTAAATGTTCCGGAACACTAAGAGATGTGATAAACAGAAAATAAATAAACTTTTACATATTTTTACTTTTTAACTTAGGGTGAGCCCTTAATAATAATTAGGATTTTTAAATGTCTATTTCCAGTACTGTCATTACAACGATAATTCTTATTACAATAATATCTGATTATCTTTTACACACACTTGCAGATTTTTTAAATATATCAAAACTCCAGAATACTCCGCCGGACTCATTTAAAGATTTATATGATTCAGATAAATACAAAAAGTCCCAGGAATATCTAAAAATCAACACCCTTTTAGGATTTGTTTCCTCAACCTTTTTTCTTATCGTCACCATTTCATTCTGGTTTTTAAAAGGATTCTTAATTTTAGATAACTGGGCAAGGTCCTTTAATTTAAACCCTATTGCAACAGGGCTTCTTTTTATTGGCACCCTTTTAATACTAAAAACAATTCTTGCCCTACCCTTTTCCCTATACTCCACTTTTATAATAGAAGAAAATTTCGGATTTAATAAAACAACATGGAAAACGTTTATAATAGATGCCATTAAGGGAATAATTCTTTCAACAATTCTTGTAGGTATTATTCTTTTTGCAATACTCTCATTTTTTCAATATGCAGGAGCAAATGCATGGTGGCAATGCTGGATAGCAATATCTGTTTTTATGCTTGCTGTTCAGCATATTGTACCCACATGGATTATGCCTCTTTTTAATAAATTTACACCATTGGAAGATGGAAAACTAAGGGATGCGATATTTTCGTATGCTAAATCCATTAACTTTTCATTAAATAATGTTTTTATTATGGATGGCTCAAAACGAAGTTCCAAATCCAATGCATTTTTTACAGGCTTTGGAAAAAACAAACGTATTGTTTTATTTGATACCCTTATAGCTCAACATGAAGTACCCGAACTTGTTGCTGTACTTGCCCATGAAATGGGACATTTCAAGAAAAAACATATTATAAAAATGATTCTGTCCGGAATAATCCAAGCTGGAATAATGTTTTATTTATTATCGATATTTCTTTCATGTCAGGGCATGTTCGAAGCTTTTTTTATCAATAAAATATCAATTTATGCCGGACTTGTTTTCTTTGGAATGTTATACTCACCTATAGATTTTTTTACCGGAATTATTATTCAGAAAATATCACGCAATAACGAATTTGAAGCTGATAATTTTGCTGTTACAACAACAAACAATCCAACAGCTTTAAAAGATGCCTTAAAAAAACTTTCCGTCAATAATCTATCCAATCTTCTCCCCCACCCTCTTTTTGTAATTTTAAATTACTCACATCCTCCAATTTTGGAAAGGATAGAAACAATAGATGCAATTGATAATAAAATTACATAAATACCTGACCGAGAACTCTTATTTTCTTCAAGTTCAAGGAAGGTAAAAATTGGTAAAAAGAGGGGCTTTCAGTAAGGTACTAAGTGTCTAAGTAGTAAATTTTTGAAATTAGGAATAAGGACGAAGCGAAGATGAGGTATTGTGAACGCTTACGAAGTTATTTTATTTTTGGATGAAACTTTTAATATAATAATTCCACAAATAAAATACCCAATATCACGGAAAAGAAGTAAAAGGGCTGATGATTTATGCCCTGCTTCTCCAAACCTGTAACATCCACAATCAAATTCATGTCCTCTTATTAAATTTATTGATATGGCAATTATAAAACCTGTAAGCATTAAATTAATTATTATAACTGCACCTTTCGGATAGATATTAAAAATAAGGGCAATTCCTGCAAAAAGCTCAATATATGGTAAAAAAATTGCAATCAGGTTAATTGAAAATTCTGGGAAAAGATAATACCCATAAATCACTTTCGCAAACTCTGCCGGATAAATAATTTTATGATAACTTGCATATATAAATGTTAGCCCAACAAGCAATCGATATTATTATTCAACAGGCATTGCCTCCTTTTCCCACTCGGGAAAACCATCAATATAAACTGCCACATTAACAAAACCGGCATCTCTTAAGAACTGAGCAGCTTCATGGCTATCGGAACACTCTCTACCGGAACAATATGTAACAATTAATTTTGAGGGTGGATATTTTTCTATAAACTCCCCAAATAATTCATCAAAACTATAAAGAGGCATGGATATGGCTCCTTTAATATGTCCTTCATAATAAAGATCCGAGCTCCGAACATCTATAAAAAGCACATCCGGATTATCAAAAAAAACCTTTGCTTGTTCTGTACTGTTAATTTCAATTCCATGATCCAACTCCACACCTTTTTGCTTTGCAGATATTACTCCTTTTTCAACATCCCAATCACCAAAATACGCAATACCTTCAGGTGAGAATGTATTTACCATAAAAGCTGTTATAACAGCTATAAAAATTATTATAAAAATTTCTTTTGAAATTTCTTTCACCGTTTGTGTAAACATTTTTTTATCCCATCCAAATTTATTACAATTTAAATATTGTCTAACCACCATAGCAAATAATACGCCTCAACAAAAAGTGAAAGTCTTATAACACAGCTTTTTCAAGGACTTTCACTAAAACTATGATTTCTCGTTCAGGAACTATTTATAAACGTTTTCTTAATTCCATAAAAGACTTTTCAATAAAAAGAAGTCTAACCCATTTTTCAAAAAGATCCGAAAGCTTACTATCAGTATTTTTATCATCATGCTTACTATCAGTATTTTTATCATCATCATCATCATTATTATTATTACTATCTTTTATATCAGGGTTTATTTTTCCATATAAATCTTCAGAAAGTTCCATATTAAAAGGAACTTTCGTCTTTATTATGGTACCTATCTGCCCTTGATAATTATCTGCCACTATTTTTTTTTCAAT
>NBLS01000087.1 GCA_002084385.1 Desulfobacteraceae bacterium 4572_19 | reverse complement strand
GCTTTAAATTCATCATCATTAATACCCTTCATGGCCACAGTATTGATTTTGATCGGATAAAAATTCATTTTAATTGCCTTTTTAATTCCCCTCAAAACCTGGGGAAGACAATCATAGCCGGTTATTTTTTGGTATTTTGCCCTGTCCAAGGTGTCTAAACTTAAATTTAATCTTTTAATTCCGGCATCTTGAAGTTGTTCAAGGTTTTGTTCTAATAAAACTCCATTTGTGGTTATAGAGACATCATCGAGTTCTTTAATTTCCAAAAGAGCTTTAAGAAAGGTGTAAACGCCTTTTCTAACTAACGGTTCTCCCCCCGTAACTCTTACTTTTTTAATCCCAAGTTTTACACCTATCTTAACTAATCTTAAAATCTCTTCATACCGTAAAATTTTTCCATGAGAAACTTTGAGATCAGACTGATTAGGAATACAATACAGACAGCGTAAATTACATCTGTCAGTTATGGAAATTCTCAGGTAATTTATTGTGCGATTAAATTGGTCGCATAATATTTTATTACCAATCTCTTTATTGCCAGTCTCAGTAAAATCTGGCTTTTTAAAATCCGACTCAGTAAAATCCAGTTTTTTAGAACCAAGCTTTTTAAAATTACCCTCTTCATTATTATTTATTGTATTCATTCGCATAAATCAAGTATTTTTTTTATAAAACTGCAATATTGCCTCAACAAGACCGGGGATGGTAAAAGAGTTTGCTGTGATATTAATATTAAACCCAATTTTTTCTGCTGTTTCGCTGGTTATAGGGCCTATGCTGGCAATGGTAATATTTTTCATTAGCTCTTCTTGTTTTCCTTTTGGTAAGAGTTCTTTAAAATTTTTAACTGTTGAAGAACTTGTAAAGGTTACAAGATCAATATTTCTGTTTTCCAGATTTTCAATAAGTAATTTTTTGGATGATTCAACTTTTTGTGTACGATATGCAGTAACTTCATTAACAATAGCACCCATTTTTCTAAGTTCAACGGGAAGTATCGGGCGAGCTTCTTCTGCACGGGGAAGTAGTATTTTTTTACCTTTTATATCTTTTGATGCAAAAGCCTGAATAACCGATTCTGCTCTATAGCTTTCGGGAATTATATCGCTTTTTATTCCAAAACCAAGAAGTTTTTTGGAAGTGGCAGGTCCAATACAGGCTGTCTTTATATTTCCAAGATTTCGTACATCACCACCTAAATTAAATAACTCTTTAAAGAAGAAATTAACTCCATTTACACTTGTAAATATTAACCAGTCATAATCAGAAATATGCTCAATAGATGTTTTAAGAGCAGTGCCATCTTCTGGTAAAATCACATCAATTGTCGGACATTCCAAACAATTAGCACCAAGGTTGGCAAGCAGTGTAACAAGATCACTTGCTTGCTTTCTTGCTCTGGTAACTACAATTGTTTTGCCCATAAGTGGTCTGTCTTCAAACCACTTCATGGTTTTACGCAATGAAACAACTTCCCCTACTACAATAATGGAAGGGGATTTAAGTTGTGCTTCTGTTACCCGTTTAACAATATTTTGTAAAGTTCCTGAAACCGTTTGTTGTTTTGGTGTTGTTCCCCATCTAACAAGGGCAATGGGTGTATCAGGAGATTTGCCATGCAAAAGAAGTTGTTCGGTGATATTTGGAAGATTTTTAACCCCCATAAGAAATACCAGTGTACCTTTGTTTTTGGCAACAGTTTCCCAATCAATGCTTGACTCTTTTTTAAGGGGATTTTCATGGCCTGTTATGAAGGATACTGAAGATGTAAATTTTCTATGTGTTAGAGGAATTCCTGCATAAGCAGGTGCGGCAATTGCGGAAGTTACTCCCGGTACAACCTTATAGGGTATTTTTGCCTTTATCAGTTCTTCTATCTCTTCACCACCACGTCCAAAAATAAAGGGATCTCCACCCTTAAGGCGTACTATTTTTTTACCTTCTAAAGCTTTTTTTACAATAAGATCGTTAATTCCATCCTGACAGAGGGTATGGTCTCCACCTTTTTTGCCAACGTATATAAATTCCGCATTTTTTTTGGCATATTTTAAAAGAGCAGGAGAGGCAAGGTAGTCATAAACAACTATATCAGCAATACTAATATATTCACTGCCTTTAACTGTAATAAGACCAGGATCACCTGGACCTGCTCCAACAAGATATACAATTCCATTGCCACTTACGGTATCATTATGATTACTATTTTGCTTTACAGGTTGTTTTATTGGTTGTTCCATTTAGTTTTCCTGTCATTTTCATGTTCGAGTTTTAGTTTTTTTAGAATTTGGCCGGCACCTTTTGAAAGAAGGCTTTTTGCAAGTTCTTCTCCCATTTCAATATTTGTCTCTTCAGGTCCTGATACAGTATCAATTATTATTGTATTCCCTTTGATATCTGCAACAAGTCCCGTTAAGGTCAGTTCTTTTTCTTTGGAGGTTGTTTTTTTTTGAGAAACACTGCCCCATGCTGCAACCGGAATTTGGCAGTTTCCTTCAAGATATCTTAGGAATGCCCTTTCTCCAAGAACTGCAACTCTTGTATCGTGGTGATCAAGTTTTTTTACAAGTGGATTGATAAGAGAATCATTAACTCTTGTTTCGATACATAATGCTCCTTGTCCCACTGCCGGAAGTATCGTTTTTTCATCAATAAATTCGGATATTTTATCCCCAAGTCCAAGTCTTTTTATACCGGCAGCCGCGAGAATTATACCATCAAGATTTTCGCTTTTAAGTTTTTTAATTCGTGTATCAAGATTACCACGCAACGGTACAATCTTTATATCAGGACGTAAATGGCAAAGTTGTGAAGACCGTCTTAAACTACTAGTTCCTATTTTGGCACCTGTCGGTAAGTCTGCAAGTTTAATATTATTTTTAGATATCAGTACATCTTTTGGATTTTCACGTTTCGGTATGGCTCCTATGGTAAGTTCATCCGGGATAATACCAGGCATATCTTTCATACTGTGTACTGCAAGGTCAATCTTATTGTTAATCAGGGCATCTTCAATTTCGGTAACAAACAGTCCTTTTCCACCGACCATTGCAAGTGGGCGGTCTTGAATCTTATCACCCTTTGTTTTTATTTTTTTTTCCTTTATGTTTTTGTAACCTTATACTTGAGGGAACATTTGTCTATCCACAAGTTCGCATAGTATATGCCCCATAGTAATGTGGGTTTCCTGAATTCGTGCCGTTGTATCAGAGTTTACAGATAATATTAAATCAGCATAATCACAGATATTACCACCGCACCCTGTCATGCCGATTGTATAAATCCCCATATTTTTTGCTTTTTTAATACCTTTTACTACATTTTCAGAGTTGCCACTGGTGGTAATCCCCCATGCTATATCTTCTTTTTTTCCAAAAGCTTTTAGCTGTTTTTCAAAAATTTCGTTAAAGTTATAATCATTGCCTATACTGGTTAAAATAGAGCTGTCTGTTGTTAAAGCAATTGCGGCAAGAGGAGGACGTTCTATGGCAAATCGGTTGACAAATTCTGCTGCAAGATGTTGTGCATCTGCGGCACTTCCTCCATTACCAAAAATTAAAATTTTACCACCTGCCTCAAGGCAGGATACAAGTTTATTGGAAGCTAATACTATATTATCCATATTACTTTGGATATTAGTTTTCTTAACTTCTATACTATCAGTTAGGATATCTTGAATTATTTTCTTCATTTTCTTCTTTTTTATCTATGATCAGGCTTTACTTTCGTTGTCGCTTTTGTTTTTTGTTTTAATCTATGATCAGGCTTTACTTTCGTTGTCGCTTTTGTTTTTTGTTTTGCTGTTTGCTTTATTTTTGTATTATCGGTTTTTGCTTTGAAAATATAACCGAGGTTTTTTGCTTTTTCAAATTCTGCATTTGCCTCTTCTTTTTTTCCTGCATTTATAAATGCCTTTCCAAGACGATATCTAAAGAGACCGTTATCAGGAGAAAGGGATACACTTTGTTGACAGAATACAAGTGCAATTTCTGCATTTTCATTTAAAACTCCAAAAATATGCCCAAGTGCAGAGAGTGAATCGGAATCATAAGGGTTTATTTTAATTGCTTTTTTATAAGCAATAGCCGCTTTATCTATTTTATTAATACATTCATAACCCTTACCAAGACTGCGTTGTGCCGAGCCTGATTCCGAATTAATTTTAATTGCCTTTTCAAGATACTCCACAGCTTTTTCATGCAAACCAATTTCAAGATATAACCTGCCGGCATGAAAAAGAATTTCAAAGATATTATCTTCAATATCTAATGCCTTGCTGAAATATTTAAGAGCTTTTTTCTTATCTCCTTGCAAGTCATAAATAATTCCAATGTTATGTAACGCCATAATTTCTTTTTTATCTATCTTATATGCAAATTCAAACTCGCTTAAAGCTTTTTTATAATCCAAGGTCATACCATAGCATACCCCAAGACTGTTATGAAGATTAACATTTTCAGGATCAATTAAAAGTGCTCGTTCAAACTCTTTGCCGGCATTATCTATATCTCCTTTTTGATAAAACTTGTCTCCACTGATATTTAAAGTAACTGCATTAAATAAGGTAGTACTGCCAGGGCCAAAGAAAGATGCATGATCAATTGCCTTTAACGCATTTTCAAGAATTTGGCCTTTTTTAAAGTTGATCATAGGGTAAGACGCAATACCTGTTGTAACCGTCTCTTTGATTTTTTCAGATAATTGCATATTAATCTGCAAGGCATAATCTTTGCCTTGTTGTGGAGTTTTATCAGGAAAAAAACAGTAAGCTGTATTATGGGAAAGCCAGCTCCATATGCCGTTATTACTCTCGCAAACAGCGTTTATAGTGTTGCCGGTATTTTTCAAAATTGTGTGCATATGTTCTTTTTCTGTTATACTGCTAAAATTATCTATAAGTATGGCCAGGGTACAGAACTGTTTGGATTTGGAAATTGCTTTTGGTGTATAACTTTTTATATTTTTTATGGCAGTAATTTTACCAAATTCTTTATGTATAATTTGCATTGGCAACAAGGCAAGCTGGGTTTCTTGATCCTCTAACGAAGTGTTTTGTGTATCTGCCGGAGAGTTTGTTCTTAAAAAAAGAGAGTCTTCAAGTATCTTTTTTTCGCCTTGCTGTAGCTGGTGATTTTGCATTATCATTGTAATATTCCTTGTAATATAAACCGTCACATAAATAACTTCACTTCATTACACACTTATCGCAGTATTTCAATACGGCTTCTTTACTACACCTTTACCAAATCTTAAAATATGGTAATTATCTAACTAACCGTATATATTTTTTAATGCATTTTCAATATAGGAAAATTCATCTTCCTGTATTGTCCTTAAATCCATAAGGTAAATATTATCTTCAATTCTGCCAATTATTGGCGGCTCACTGTTTCTCATCTGTTTTTCGATAAAATTTGGAGAAACACCCTCTATTTTTATTCCTATACACCTGCTTGGAAGTTCCAAAAGAGGCAGGGAACCCCCACCGGCTTTTGAGGAGCGATTAAGTATTTCAACTTCTAATTTATTATTATCTATATTTTCAAGCATTTTATATAAATGCATGGCTTTTTTCTGAAGTTGTTCTATGGAAACAGTCAGCATTTTGCAATGTTGGGATTGTATTGACTGCTTTTTTTTCGTCAAGGTAAAGCAATAAAATAGTTTCAAGAGCAGAAAGTGTTAGCTTATCTATTCGCAAAGCCCGTGTTAGCGGGTTATTTCTAATTTTATCAATCATTTCAAATGAGCCAAGGATAATTCCTGACTGGGGACCTCCAAGAAGTTTATCGCCACTGAAGGTGATAATATCTGCCCCGGAAGCTACAGATTCCATAACAGTAGGCTCTTTTGTAAGGCCGTATTGTGAAAAATCTACTAAAGTACCACTTCCAAG
>NBLS01000086.1 GCA_002084385.1 Desulfobacteraceae bacterium 4572_19 | reverse complement strand
TAATTCGTTTTTTGCATCATCAAATGTTCTTTCAACCCAATAGCGCTGTGCCTGAAAATAGGCATAATCTTTTATTGTGTATTTGTCAATTCCTCCATTACTAAAGCTGTATTTTATCTTTGGCCTGTTCTCTAATGTTTTAGAGATTATCAATGTTCTCTTTTTTAGTTTTCTATGTTCTTTGTTCCATATCCAAACCTCAACTTTATGCACTTTGAGCTTCAACCATCCTTTGGCTGTTTTCCTTACTCTTACAAGGTTCCATTGTTGCTTCTTGATTGTTTTAAGGTACTTGTCTAACCTTATAGGCTCAGAATCAGGTTGTGCCATTGTTGGTTTTCTCCCTTTTTTATTTTTCTTTTTCGGTACTGCAATTTCATGTTCCTGTAAAAATATTGTTTCATCTTTATGTACGTCTAATACGAAAAACAAACCCCGTTGGTCTAATCCGTCAGACAATTCAAAATTATGACCATATAATCCATCTCCTCCTACCCAATCAAATTCAACGCCATTCCTGATATCTTCATCTATCATCTCTAAGGCAAGCTCCGGCTTGGTTTTATATTTTATCTCTTCTTCCGGGATGCCAGCTTTCCTATACCTGTCTTTATCGTCAATCCATACCTTTGGAAGAAACAATTTACCATTAATGATCAACGCCCTGTTGTCGTTTACCAATGAGGCATACACTCCTGCCTGGCAATTCTCAACTTTACCAACTACACCTGCATATTGTTTGGTTACTCCTACTGATGACTTGCCTTTTTTTAAACTTGCACTTTCATCTACAATATAACCGGTCGCGAAGCCTTTCTTTTGTTTGTTGGTTTTAAGAAGCTTTGAGGAATCTAATGATACTTCTTTTAATAAATTCCTCCAATCCCATTTTGAGTTAGATATAAAATATTAATAGGCCCTGTATTCTGTATCATTAAATTCTTCTTCCATTCGTTCCATATTTGCTTTGCCTTTCTCGCACACAATCAATCCTTGAAAATAACATAATGCAGTTGCACTATTGTCTTTGCGATAAACCTTGAAGTTAGAAGAATACGTTTTTAAGAAGTCTGCAGGTAACTGATTGAACAACTGCTTATTACCAAATGTGCAAATTTTTTTATCCGATTGAGATTTATTCATCTTAAATTCAATCGGGAGGTTTCACTTTTACTTGTTAATTGCTCTAAATTAATAAAATACGCCATTTTTTCAATGAACTTTTTTTATTAATAGTAAAAGAATTAGTGACCCAAATAGCAAAAATAAACTTAAAATAACTACACTCTTAATAATTTCATTTTTGCTAAAAAGGAATAGTTGAGTATCTTTGAAATTGTGTTAATGAATTTAATTTAATTATGTCGTTAATAGTGTCTTCAGAAAAGATTTTTGTTAAATTATATTTATTAGTACTCCTCTACATTGTTGGTTTAAACGCAGAAGCCTTTGATGTGCCAATGTCCCCTGTTGTGACAACTTTTAATAAACATGAGTATGGAGCATTTAGTAAAAATTGGTCTGTTTGCCACGACGAAGAGGGTAATGTTTACTTTGGTAACGACAGTGGATTATTGTGGTATAACGGAGCCTCGTGGTCATTACATGTTTTACCATCCAAAACAAAAGTGCGAGCTGTTTATTTGGGGTCTGATGGCTGTTTATATTCAGGTTCTTATGAAGAGTTTGGTTATTGGAAATATGATGAATACGGGAAAATATATTATACCTCCTTAAGTGATTCTATTCCCGGCTTTACCTTCCATAATGAGGATATCTGGAAGATAGTAGAAGATGATAATGGTTCAATTTATTTTCAGAGCTTTTCAACTATCTTCAAATACGATGGAAAACAGGTTAAGTATATTAAGCCGGGCAAAGGGGGTGTAAGCTTTTTACTAAAAGCCCGGGGTAAGATAGTAGCTAGTTTTGGTCGGGGAAATATATCCGAGCTGGTAGATTTTCAATTTAAGGAGATACCCAATAGTGATATCTTATACTCTTCACAAATAAGAACTTTTCTACCATGGGGAGATAAAGGGTTTTTGTTAGGTTCGGCAAGATATGGACTTTTCCTTCAGGATGATTCAGGTATTCATCCATGGAATTGTCCGGCGAATGATGCTATTAAAGAAAAGCAGATTAATTGTGGTGTTTTTAACGGCTCTCACTATTTTATTGGTACCATTCATGATGGTTTATACATGATTAATGTTGAGGGAGAGGTCGTTTTCCACTTCAATGGTACAAACTATTTACCTGATAATAATATTCTGGGTCTTGATATTAATACGGATGGTAGTATAATGGTGGCAATGAGTAAAGGTATATCAATCATTGACTTGAAGCACCCGATCAACTATTTTAACGACGAAGATGCCAACCTTGGAGTGGTGTACGATGCCGTGGTATTTGAGGATGATCTATACTTAGCCACAAATCTGGGGGTTTTTCGTAAACCAATTGAAAGCGTTTTTACATCTCCTACTTTGGAAGGGTTTGAAGTTCTGGAGGAGCTGAGAGGTCAAAACTGGTCGTTTTTTATTGATAAGCAAAATGACTGTTTATTAGTAGGTCATAATAAAGGAACATTTAGGATTAGTAAAAAAGGTATTGAACGACTATCGAGAATAGGAGGGGGATATTCTTTTCAACTTTTCGACTTCGACGACCATAAGTATTTGTTGCAAAATAATTACACATCTATCTCTGTTTTCAATCAGGACAAAGATGGTCAATGGATTTATGCACATGCTTTAAAGGGTTATTCTGAACCTACTGCTTGTTTAGTAACGGACATAAGAAATAACTTGTGGGCATCTCACTCCCGTACTGGCGAGCTCTATAAAATTACTCTCGGCAGAAAATTAGTGAATAAAGTTAAGGTTAAGCAGTATAAACAGGAGGATGGGTTACCATCTGAATTTGGAATTCGTGTTTTCAAGATTAATCAACGGGTTGTATTTACTACTGGTTCAGGAATATATACTTACGATGATCTGAAAGATTCCATTGTTATGCATCCAAATCTTAACCGGCAACTGAACGAGTTTAAGAATGCAAAAAGAATAATTCTGCAACGAGAGAACAGGTATTGGTTTCTTTTACCGCGAAAAATCGGTCTGTTTGAGATAGGTGATAAAGAGGTGAAAAAAGTTCTTGAGTATAATTTTAATGATCAATCCATCAGCTTGCCTGAACAGTTTGAGAATATAATTCCTATATCAGGTAAGTATTCAATTATTTGCCTTGAAAATGGCATTGCATTGTTAAATAATAATTTGAGTGAATATCAAGGGTGAAATTTGAATTGGGTTCAAATTGTCCTATTGGTAAAAGACACATTTATAAATACAGGTTGGTTGGTTTAGAAGATAATTGGCATGTTCTATCAAATAGTAATGTGATTGAGTATTCCAGATTGCCTTCGGGTGTTTATAAATTGCAGGTTAAAGCTTACAATGAATTTGGTATCGAAGTGAGTTCCCGAGATTTTCAATTCGGAATAATCCCCCGGTGGTATACACACACATGGGTAATTGTCCTTTTTGTTACTATTTTTCTATTGATTGTGGTTATTACGATATTCTATTTTCATAGATATCATGTAAAAAAAAGGTTGAATATGCAGATAGCTCACGAGGAGGAATTACATAAAATTCAGGAGGAGCAACTGCTACTCACAGAAAAGGAGATTGTAAAATTAAGGAATGATAATCTTAGAAATGATCTGGCCTTTAAGTCTAATCAACTGGCCAGTGCCACAATGGCAAGTATCCGTAAAAATGAAGTGCTTATTGAACTCAGGAATGAGATAATGCGTCAGAAAGAGTTATTACAATATCGTTATCCTGAAAAGTATTTTGAGAAGATAATACGGATGATCGACCGTAATCTTGAAAACAATGAAGATTGGGCAACGTTTGAAAAATATTTCGATCAGGCTCATGTTAACTTTTTCAGTCGTTTAAAGGATACTCACTCTACATTAACCCCAAAGGATTTGAGACTGTGCGCCTATTTGAAGATGAACCTTACAACTAAAGAGATAGCGCATCTTTTAAGTGTCTCTCCTCGCAGCGTAGAGGTTCATCGTTATCGATTAAGGAAACGTCTGGGTTTAGACTCATCGGATAATCTTACTGAATACCTTATTGCATTCTAGTCTGTCCTATGCATTTTTGTTATAAATAGTTCAGATGCAAATAGCTTTGGTTCAATTGTTAATGATATGCATTTAACATTGTGTTGTGGTTATATGCAATAATTTAAGTAGAGTTGAAATTCATATATAGGCCTATATCTTGTAAGACAATGGTGGTTTGGTAAATTTGTTATTAATAAATATACTAAACCCTCATTATCATGAAAAAAATGAAAACCGCTTCTACTGTCTTTATAGTGTTAGCAGTTTGTAGTTTGAGTATTACAGCCCAAAAATCCGCCAGTGCAAATAAACCTAACATTCTGGTTATCGTAGCTGATGATTTGGGTAATCAGGATGCCAGCTATCACAATCTGCAAACAGAAATTATGACTCCAAATATTGACAAGATTGCACATGAGGGTGTATACTTTACAGCCGGATATGTTACAGCTCCCGTTTGTGGTCCGTCAAGAGCAGGTTTGTTGACCGGTCGATATCAGCAGAGGTTTGGCTTTGAAGATAATCCCGGACCTTTCAGGGTTGATTCTGAAATTGAACCCGGAATCCCTACAACTGTAAGTACAATCCCCGAACTGTTGAAACCCCTGGGATATGCTACCGGTTGCATTGGTAAGTGGCATCTGGGTGACTCTGACGAGTTTTTCCCTACTAATCGTGGTTTTGACGAGTTTTATGGATTTCTTGGGGGAGCCTCGGGTTATTATGTCGAGGATAATTCAAAACTAACCATATTCAGGAATACAACTCCTGTTGATAGTGCCAATGGGTATATTACCGATGTTTTTGGTAGTGAAGCTGTGAAATTTATAGAGTCACACAAGCAGGAACCTTTCTTCCTGTATCTGGCCTTTAATGCAGTTCACGGCCCTTTGTCAGCCCCTGATAGTATACTGGCTAAATTTTCGGATGTTACACCGGTGGAACGCCAGACAATGTGTGCTATGAATTACTCCATGGATAAAAACATTGGCTTTGTTATGAGTAAACTTGAGGAGCTGGGACTTGATGACAATACACTTGTAATTTTTTTAAGTGATAACGGTGGTAAAATGGAGGAAGGAAATTTCTCTTTTAATGCTCCCTATAAAGGAATGAAAGGGCAGTTGTACGAGGG
>NBLS01000085.1 GCA_002084385.1 Desulfobacteraceae bacterium 4572_19 | reverse complement strand
GATATGGAATCCGCCCCTACGGGTTTTATTTTGATTATTCCGTGGATGCTATTTGCCTGTATTGAGCAGAAAATTTCATGGTAAAAATGATTTGTAAAAAATAAAAACCAATAAAATCAGGGATAAATTATTACAAAAAATAAATTTACCCTAAAATTTAAATAGGATACAATTTTTATATGAAAGTCCATAGAAAAGCTGAATTATAAAGACTTTCATTTTTTGTTGTGGCGTATTATCCACAATGGCAAATTCTTAAGTTTATAGCGTTGAATAAAAGGAGTATGTAAATGCATTATGAAGGAAATATTATCAGGCCGCCAAGTGAAGCAAACAGTATTTTATTGCAAATTACAGCTGGGTGTTCCCACAATAAATGTACTTTTTGCGGGGCTTACAAAGATAAACGGTTTAATATAAAAAAAGATTCTATCATTATGAATGATATTGCTTTTGCCGCCCAACACTTTCGACGGCAATCCAGATTATTTCTCTGTGATGGAGACGCTCTTATTATTCCGCAAAAAAGATTAATACATATTTTAACCGAAATAAAAAAACAACTTCCGTGGGTAACTAGAGTATCAACTTATGCCAACGCTAAAAGTATAAATAGCAAAACCCCTGAACAATTAAAGGAGTTGTACAACCTTGGGCTTACAATGGCATATATGGGGCTTGAAACCGGCGATGATGTAACTTTAAAACAAATTATTAAAGGCTCAGACTCCCAGCGGTTAATTGATATGGGGAAAAAAATACGAGAGGCAGGTTATACACTATCCATAACTGTTCTTCTTGGAATAGCCGGACGTGAACGTTCTCTTGAACATGCAAAGGAAACAGGAAGAGTATTATCTGCTATTGATCCTGAATATGTTGGAGCATTAAGTTTGATGTTGATACCGGGAACGCCAATGTATGATGATTATACCTCGGGGGAATTTTCCCTTCCAACACCGGAAGAGATGCTTCTGGAATTGAAAATAATGATTGAAAATACAAATCTTACAAACGGTCTTTTCCATGCAAACCATGCTTCTAATTATCTGCCCATAAGGGCAAAACTTCCCCAGGATAAAAAAGCCACAATAGAACTTATTAACAAAGCACTTAAAGGAAAAATAAATTTAAAACCTGAACATATGCGTGCACTTTAAAGGAGAAATAACATGACGGATAAACAATCGACAATCGATAATCTTTGTATTAATACAATTCGTACCTTGTCTATGGATGCTATTCAAAAAGCGAATTCCGGGCATCCGGGTGCTCCAATGGGTCTTGCCCCTGCAGGTTATGTACTCTGGACAAAATTTTTAAAACATAATCCCAAAAATCCTTCGTGGTTAGATAGGGATAGATTTGTTTTATCAGGCGGACATGCATCCATGCTTCTTTACAGTCTGCTACACCTTACCGGATATGATCTTAGCCTTGATGATATTAAACAATTTCGTCAGCTTGGTAGTAAAACTGCCGGACATCCTGAATTTGGGCATACTCCTGGAGTTGAAACCACCACAGGCCCCTTAGGGCAGGGATTTGCCAATGCAGTAGGAATGGCTATGGCAGAACGTCATCTTGCAGCAGTATTTAATAAACCTGATTATGAACTTATTAATCACAACACCTATACCATATGTGGTGATGGCGATATGATGGAAGGTGTATCATGCGAGGCTGCATCCATTGCAGGGCATATGGGTCTTTCCAAATTTATCTGCCTTTATGATTCTAACCAGATAACCATTGAAGGAAAAACATCTATTACATTTACTGAAGATGTTGCACTTAGATTTAAAGCATATAATTTTAACGTGATAAAGGTTGAAAACGGAAACGATCCTGATCAAATTACCAACGCTCTTAATGAAGCAAATAGTGAAACAAAGAGACCAACGCTAATTATTCTATCCACCCATATTGCATTTGGAAGCCCTAATAAACAAGATACGTCCTCTGCACACGGTTCTCCCCTATGCTGTCTCCTGTTTTATTTCATCGAATATTGATAAGATATTACCCGAGTTTTCCCCTTCCGATAAACCCATTGCAACACGAGCAGCATCGGGTAAGATATTAAATGCTATTTCTGAAAAAGTTCCTTTTCTTATGGGAGGTTCAGCGGATCTGGCACCTTCTAATAATACCTATCTTAATTCTTTTGGTGTATTTGAAAATGGTGCTTTTGATGGAAGAAATATTCATTTTGGAGTTCGGGAGCATGCAATGGGAAGTTTGATGACCGGTATGTATCTCCATGGAGGTATAAAACCATTTGGTGGAACTTTTCTTGTTTTTGCAGATTACATGCGGCCTGCAATTCGGGTTGCCAGTCTTATGAAGCTTCCTATAATATATATTTTCACCCACGACAGCGTTGCAGTAGGTGAAGACGGACCAACCCATCAACCTGTTGAACAGATTGCGTCGCTTCGCTCTATTCCAAATCTTACAGTTATTCGTCCGGCTGATGCCGAAGAGACAGCGGATGCGTGGAAAATAGCCATCACATCTACAAATAGCCCCATAGCTCTTATTTTAAGTCGTCAAAACCTTCCGATTTTAAATAAAAGTAACGGTCAAAAGATAGTAACAAGCGGTGCATACATTCTTGAAGATACAGAAGAATTACCGGATATTATTTTAATTGCCACAGGTTCTGAAGTACATCTTGCTGTTGAGGCAAGAAAAGTTTTAACTGAAAAAGGCATTAAAACAAGAGTTGTAAGTATGCCAAGCTGGGAATTATTTGATCAGGCACCCCAATATTATAAAGATAAAGTTCTTCCGCCGGAAATAAAAACACGTATCGCAATTGAAGCCGGTATTCCAATGGGATGGGACAAGTATGTTGGAGACAATGGTGCAATAATCGGAATATCAGGTTTTGGAGCTTCCGGTCCTGGAGATGAAGTATTAAAAAAATTCGGGTTTACTGCTGAAAATATTGTTAAAAAATCATTGGAATTGCTTGGCAGATAACATGAAATATTTGATATTTTTTCAACTCTAAAAATCGAGCTACTTGGGGTACCAACCTGGAAAAGAAAAAAAATCCGAAACAATGTCTCGGATTTTATCTATTGAAAATTTAAAAGGTTGTTTCCCCCTCTCATGGTCCCATTATGTCAACCTGATTAAAAGATGTGACTCCAGTGAAAAAAGAGAATTTTATGAATCAGAAGCCCTGCGTGGCGGATGGTCGGTAAGACAGCTAAGCAGACAAATTTCATCCCAATTTTATGAACGAACACTTTTATCCCGTAATAAGGCGGCAATGCTGAATAAAGGCAGTATCCCTGAACATGATGACATTACCAGCCCTGAAGAGGAGATTAAAGACCCTTTTGTTCTGGAATTTTTGGGACTTAAAGATGAATATTCAGAAAGTGACCTTGAAGATGCATTGATTCACCATCTTGAAACTTTTTTGCTTGAACTTGGCAGTGATTTTGCCTTTATTGCACGTCAGAAACGATTGAGGATTGGAAATAAATGGTATCGAGTTGATCTTGTTTTTTTTCACAGAAAATTGCGATGCCTTGTTCTGATTGATCTTAAAATTGGTGAGTTCACCCATGCAGATGCAGGGCAAATGCACCTTTACTGCAATTATGCTTCTAAGCATTGGACACAACAGGAGGAAAACCCTCCTGTTGGTTTAATCCTTTGTGCTGAAAAAGATCATGCAGTGGCTGAATATGCCCTTGAAGCATTGCCCAATAAAATTCTTGCGTCAGAATACCAATTGGTTTTGCCAAATGAAAAGGAACTTGTGGCAGAACTTATGAAAACAAGAGAAATCCTAAAAAATAGAAAAGGCAATGTTGTAAAATTAGATAAACAATAAAATGTGCTTCTTCTGGTTAATTTGGATAATAAGCTAACCTTCCTACAAAAAATGTAGATTATATAAAAGTGTTGTAGATTTTGAAAGTGATATGTCCAAAAAACATACATAGCCTTACAAATAAAGACTGTTGGTATTATTAACCTCCTTAACAAAGTTCGAATAAAGTGGAAAATCCAATTTTATATTTTATCCCTCTATACTTAACTTACTACTTTCAAAATTAACATTCACAATGTTTCCGTTATGGTCACCAAGCCAACACCATGGACAATCAAGGCATGAAGCAACGTCAATTTTCTTCTTTTCCATTCTGTTCTCCCTTTTCAACAAAGCAGTATTTGTGAGTCTAATTAACCGACTACATAGTGGACAATCAAGGCATGAAGCAACGTCAATTTTCTTCTTTTCCATTCTGTTCTCCCTTTTCAACAAAGCAGTATTTGTGAGTCTAATTAACCGACTACATAGCTACACAGGTGTTCCTGATAGCACTTTGTATTATCGTCAATATTAGGATTTTTTACGATATCAAAACAGCTAAATGTTGGAGCCGCCTTCGTCAAGCCAATGTAATTCAACGTCTTGTGTAACCACAGAAAAACATCATCTACCGTGCGTCCGTCCATCAAAGCTCCAAATTCAAATGCCATCTCAGGAGCATTCCAGGTGGTGGAAAGCATATATTTTCCCTTGAGCAACCCACCTTTTCCGTAATCTTTCCCGCCTGCACCCGTATATATGGTGCGATAACCGGCCAGAAAAACCTGATCAATATACATTTTCAGTTTTCCGGGGACGCAGAACCAATAGACCGGTGTCTGCAAAATCACAAGATCCGCCCATACCAGTTTTTGCAGTTCCTGTTCTATGTCAAAGGGTTCATCCACATAAGTACTTTGAACTTCCATGCTCTGATTCTTGGCATGTTCCAAAGCCAAATCTGAAAATGTTCTGTTAAATTTACCCTCTGCAAGGTTTGGAAACTTTTCGTGCCCGTTAATTATCAGTATTTTCTTCATAATGATCTCCCATCACTCTGTTTTGGTTAGAATTAATTTTTTCACATCGATTAGTTAATCAACAGATTCATTACACAGCTGTACGTTCCCATTTTGTTAAAGCACATAAAACCCAAGATGGCGGTTCGGCTCCATAAGGTTCTGGTGTACCAAATTCACTAAAAGTTGTGCTAACAATTGATCCGCATATAGGATTTAAATAATTTAACAAAATTCCTCCAGCTACCCAATCACTTTTTGTTATGGACAAACAAGAGATTAAATATGAGGCATAATCCCCACTTTCCAACAACCTAAAAGCATGTTCTACATCTTTTGAAAGTATCTGCATGGCCTCCAAAGTAGGATCCATAGAATATTGACCACTACCATACGCAATACCGTAATGGTAATGATCTGCCGTAGCTACCACAATGGATTACATCCCATAATAAATCCCTTATTTTCTTCGTCCTAAATCTTCGTCCTCAGTGGAACCTTGAATGACTTTTGTCCGTTCATTGCAAGATCTCAATATACCTTCTTTAAATTGAAAGAAAGCATGAACTTCAGCAATAATTTTTTTGTTAGTATCAATTTTTGTTGCATGAATCCTATGTAAGGATGCAACGTAATTATTCTCTTCAATAAGGTAACGAAAATCAAAAGATACATCCTTAATAACTTGTCGTTGTTTTATTATATGTGCAATAAAATCAGAGTAGTTAATATGATGTCCATCAACTATTTGGATATAGTCGGTGCTAACAAATTTCTGTATATATTCTTCGGGATCAACTTGAGGTTGATAAATGTTTTCCAACAATGATTTGAGAGTATCTTTTAACATTATTATCTCCATTTTATTCTCTCTTTCCAATAACCGCCACGGCAAATAGTATGCCACAACAAAAAATGAAAGTCTTTATAATATAGCGTTTCCAGGGACGTTCATATAAAAATTTATTTGTGTTTACTGTTCGATAGTATTAATAATTTTAGAAAATGAAGATAGCACTTTGATAGATATATCATGCAATTCTTTCGTATGTGCACCACATGCATCTTCAACTATTTCAACCAAATAATCTCTGTCGTGTGCCTCTCTGGCAGTGAGTTCTACTGCCATATTGGTTGATACCCCACAAAGCATAACTTGCTCTATTTTATTGGTTCTTAAGAAAATTTCCAAATCAGTTCCATAAAAAGCACTTATCCGATGTTTAACAACCACATAATCACTGTTGTCAACATCAACCTGAGAGTGAAATGCTGTTCCCCATTTACCCAGTTTCAAGGCACCATGTTTTTTTGCCGCACCAAAAACAGGAGATCCTTCAAACACTTCACTGTAGCTTTCTGTAAAACCGACTTTAACATGGATTACGGGATGTCTATTCATCCGTGCATTTTTTATGGCTCTATTTACATTTTCTATGACGTTATATCTCTCTACGTAATCCGCACAGCTTGGAATTTTTCCTTCTTTGTGAACTATATCATTGATAAAATCAATAACTATCAAGGCATTATTTTTGCTGGAAAACGACATATTGCCCTCACATTTCTTGTTCGTGAACGGTTACAAATTTACTAAGTGCTTACATCAGCACTGCACCGTCGAGAGTGTAAAAATAAAAACCGGTTTTTGCCTTCCTTCCATCATACCTGGGGTTTCTTCAGGTTTATATATCCTAAGAGAAAGGAATAAAAAAGCAGACCCCGGCTGGTAAGCATGCCTGTCATCAAGACTTCAGTCAGCAATGAACATAGCGTTATTTTGCCATAGTCTTGTGCTTATGAGCCATTCTCATGTGTTTATCAATTTCTCTCATTTCGACTATGGTTGTCTTCAACTTTGCCAATCCATACCATGTGGTATAGTCTGGCATAAAGTGAAATGAAGCTTGAAAAGATTTCTGTCTATAATCCATAAACATCTCGTACAACAACACTTCTAAATGAGTATCAACTTCATAAAAAGTGAAAAGATCCGGATACGGAAATGTTGCCATATTGGTTTTAGGTTTTAAAATTCCATCTTGGTATAGTTTTGCCACAAGTTCAATTGCCTCAGCAAAAATTTCATCGGATGCTTTTATCATTTGGTCAGCATTCTCAAAATTCTTTTTTACATAAGTTGCACTGTGACATTGTTGACATACTTTTACCATCGCTTCTCTTTCAGCATTAAAAGATTCTTCAGTCAACCTTATCATCTTGGTCTCTTTTATAATCTCCATCCTCTCGGTAGGCTTACCATCTTTATCCAAAATTCCCAGCCCTTTTAAGATACTTACTCTGTAACCCATCCACTCTGCATCTTTTTCAGGCAATCTCAATGCCAGAAAACCCCATGCCGTCATCACTCTGTGATTACCACCAGCCATATGACAATCCTGGCAAGTTGCACCTCTATGTGCCTCTCTGTCCGTATTATAAGCTGCCCCATGCTTTGAATGATTCCACATTTCCCACTGTGCATGATCAAACCCTGTATGACACTGATTACAGGCTTCGGGCTGAAGAGCTTCTTTTTTTGAAAAGGCATGCCTGGTATGACAGTTCTGGCAATCCATTCCGTATTTATAATATTTCCTGAATTCCCCAGCAAGACCTTCATTTTTGGTTTTTTCATCTTTAATGCCTAGATTATGGCACCCATTACACCCCTTTTGACCGGCAATAAAAGCCGTAGGCTGGGCATGTGCAAACTTGGGGAAAGCGGTTATAGGGAGCATCCCAAGAGCATGTTTTCCACTTAAATATTGCTCGGCCTGATCTTCGTGACACTCTTGACAAGTAAATCAAGGTTAACAAAAAATAAATAGTCATAGTAATCCGTCTCTTTACAAAAATATCCAACAGTTCGTTTTGGTAACCGTTCACGAACAAGAAATGTGATTTTTCGGTAATCTCACATTTGTAAGCGTTCTGTTCCTTCGTTCATTTTCAAAGGAAGAACTCAATCAGGATTTATTCCAAAGGAACAGTTCTGTTTTTTTCTGGAAAAATTTACCATTTAAATGCACTCAAACATCGATTTAGGCACGTTACAGACAGGACATCTGAAGTCGTCATTAAGATCACTAAATGGTACAGCTTCTTCCAATGCGTTATATTCTTTTTCAAAGATTGAGTCATAGACATAACCGCACGCTTTGCAAATAAAAAAGTTGCTCACACTTGGACTTTCTTTTCGGCTCTCTTCAATAACATCCTGCGGGCATAGACTTAAAAACACACATGACGTAGCCGTAGCATTAATTAAATGATGAATGGTATTTTTTTCGATGGTTACAAGATCACCCTGTGTTAAAAACATCTCTTCGTATGAAACATTATCGACCATTTTATATTTCAAGGTCATTTCACCTTCCAGAATATAGTATGATTCTGCATAAAAGTGATAATGTGGGTATGCATCTTTCCCCGGAAAAAGCTCCACAACTTTTTCCGAAAAATAGGGGATATCATTGATGATCTTAACCCTGCGACTGTTTAACTCGTGTTGTGGTGCTTTCTTTTTTTGTGCAATACCGTTTAAGTTTACTTTTTTAATTCCCATGTCATTTTCCTTTTACTGGTGTACGGACTGTATTTTAGGTTCAACCGGAACTGCTGTAGTAGAATCATCGTAAGCGTTCACAAGCACTTTATCTTCGCATAAACAGCTTGTCATATATAAAACAACTATTATATGCCAAGCTGTTTATGCGGATATAAGGCTCTTGTGAACGCTTACAAATGTGAGATTACCGAAAAAATCACATTTCTTGTTCGTGAACGGTTACGGATTTTCATACAACTTGCCATGGCGAATGATACGCCATAACAAAAAATGAAAGTCTTTATAATGTGGCTTTTCTATGAATTTTCAAATAAAAGCCAGTAGATAATTATTTATGTGATGGTCTATAGAAGGAAAAAAATCTTTTTGTCAAGGTAAGGGATAAAAAACTTGTATTATTTTTAATGTTACGATACGTTGCAAAAGGTTTATAAAATGTTGGTAAATAAAAATGTAA
>NBLS01000084.1 GCA_002084385.1 Desulfobacteraceae bacterium 4572_19 | reverse complement strand
GCAGAAATTATATCTTTTGAATACCCATCTTCGGCAAGAAGATGTTCGGCTCTATTTTTGATAAATTCATACACTTTATCAGCAATTTTTAAAACCTCTTTATTACTTTTTATCTTATTGCTTGTTATATTATAATTTATAATACCTTGCTCTATAAGTTCTTTAAGGGGAAATGTAAATTCCATATTATTAATAATTTGAATAATACCAATTCCCTGTCGTCTTAAAGCATAAGGATCGGATGCTCCGGTTGGAATAAGACCTATTGAGAAACAGCCGCAAATAGAATCAATCTTGTCGGCAATGGCAATAATACTGCCTGCAAAAGTTTCAGGAAGAGCTCCACCTGAATATGTGGGCAAATAATGTTCTTTAATCGCCTTAGACGTAATGTTTGTTTCGCCTGATTTCTCGGCATAAATTTGTCCCATTACACCCTGTAACTTTGTAAACTCTATTACCACCTGACTTACAAGATCAGCCTTGCAAAGATGGGCAGCTCTTAAAATCTGTTTATTGTTTTTATCTTCTGCCTGTTTATTTTTTGTAACTAATAATAGATATTCACATAACTTACCAATTCTGACCGTTTTCTCATGGACAGAGCCTAATTTTGCCTGAAAAAGAACTTTATCCAATCTTTTAACCATTTTTTCCAAGGTTTCTTCAAGATCAACTTTATAAAAAAACTTGGCATCGGCAAGCCTTGCCCTGATTACTTTTTCATGTCCGGCTGTAACAATTGCCATATCCTTTGCAAGAGAATTATTAACAGCAATAAAATAAGGCATTAATTTTCCTGATTTATCAATAACAGCAAAATATTTTTGATGTTCTCTCATTGCTGTAATTAAAATCTCTTCGGGAAGTTCAAGAAATTCATTATCAAATTTACCCACCACAGTTACCGGATATTCTACAAGGTTAACCACAATATCTAATAAACTCTCATCTAATAAAATACTTCCATCAACGCTTTTTGCAGTCTCTTGTATCTGGGTTTTAATAATTTCCCGTCTCTCATTAATATCTGCATAAACTTTAGCATTTTTAAGAGCATCAACATACTGTTTGGCATTTTTAATTTTAATTTTTTCGGGACTCATAAATCTATGTCCAAATATAAAATTATCGCTTTTAAGATCGCCAAGAGTAAAAGGCACTACCTTTTCTCCAAATAATGCCGAAATGGAAATAATCGGTCTTGCAAAATTTATTTTAAGATCTGCCCATTTCATGGTTTTTGGAAATGGAATGGCAAGTATTGATTCTGGTAAAATTGTTTCTAATAAAACAGAAGTATCTGAAATTGTTTCTTCAATAACAATATATCCGGCAGGTAATTCTTCTGTTCCTATTTCAAGTAATAAACTTTCCATATATACACCCATTCCTATATAACTTGTTATGGTGAATATAGACACCACAAAACATGAAAGTCAGGCACATGCTTATTGGGCAACCACAAGGGTTTGCCCCTACTTTCATATAAATTATTGTAACCGTTTACGAACAAGAAATGTGATTTTTCGGTAATCTCACATTTGTAAGCGTTCACAAGCTGTTTATGCGAAGATGAGGTATTGTGAACGCTTACAAATTATTTTAATAATGGAAATCCCATCTCTTCTCTTTGTTTTAAATATCCAAAGGCACATGCCCTTGCAATATGTCTTATTCTGCCAATATAGCCGGTTCTTTCTGTAACGCTGATTGCACCACGAGCATCTAAAAGATTGAAAATATGAGAACATTTCATACAGTATTCATATGCTGGAAGTACAAGTTTTTCTGCGATTATTTTATTGGCTTCTGCCTCATATTTATTAAAGCTGTCAAGAAGCATTGCTATATCAGCTTGCTCAAAATTATAAGTTGACTGTTCAACTTCTTGCTGATGAAATACATCCCGATAAGATATGGTATCGTTCCACTTTAAATCAAAAACATTATTAACACCTTGCATATACATTGCGATACGCTCTAAACCATAGGTTATTTCCACGGAAACAGGGGAAAGCTCAATACTTCCGCACATCTGGAAATATGTAAACTGTGTTACCTCCATACCATCTAACCAAACTTCCCACCCTAACCCTGATGCACCTAACGTTGGAGATTCCCAATCATCTTCGACAAATCTGATATCATGTTCGTCAGAATTAATCCCCAACATTTTCATACTATCAAGATATAGTTGCTGAACATCAGAAGGAGATGGTTTAAGCAGTACCTGAAATTGGTAATAATGCTGAAGTCGCATGGGATTATCACCGTATCTTCCATCAGTTGGACGACGACAAGGTTGAGCGTAAGCCACCTTCCATGGTTCAGGGCCTATGGCTTTTAAAAGTGTTGAAGGGTGAAAAGTTCCTGCACCGACTTCCATATCATAAGGTTGAACCAGAACGCATCCTTTCTCGCTCCAGTATTTTTGTAAATTTAAAATTACTTCCTGAAAATTCATGATTTCCTCATTAAGATTAATTAGTATCGTATTTAAATTTTAAAGTATATTTTTTTCTACCACAATAGAAGGCAACCACAAGGGTTACCCCTACAATATCGGTATCTGTATAAAACATTTTTGTAACCGTTCACGATCAAGAAATGTGATTTTTCGGTAATCTCACATTACACATTTTTACCATAAAATTTAAACAGGATACATTAATTACCTGATTTTTTGTAAAACTTTTAAACTTCGTGTTTTCCTTCCAAGACAATATGGAAGAAATGATTCGAGAAACGACTCACCTTCACGGATCGCATATTCTGCAAACTTTACCCGTGTCGCAATTTTATTGCCGGTTAGATTAACCCATAAAAGATGTTTGATAGTACCCTTTGAAATATAAACACCTCGTGGTGATTTATCAGGACACTCTTTACAAACAAGACCACCTTTTGAAAAATCAAAAAAAACAGTGTTTTGCTTAATTTGATCTACTGTTTTATGACACTTTATACAACCTTTTAAATTGGGAAGAAAACCTGATATTTCCATAAACTTTGTTAAAAACCAGATATTTAACTCTCCCAGTGAAATTTCCCCTTCGTTTATTGCACCAAGCAGAAAAAATAACAGGGCATAAAGTTTTTTCTGTTTTTTGTCTTCTTCTAACCAATTGGTAAGTATCTCCGACCAATAACTTGAATAGGAAGCTTTTACAATATCTGTCCTTATTAGCTCAAATGGATATTCAAGATTAACTTCCTGCAATATGGGAAGACCTTTTCTTTTACCATAATTTAATACAATATGAAGAACAGAAAAAAGTTCCAGTTTTCCGGAAAACCGCTTAATACTTTTTTTGGCATTTTTTGCAATCGCAACAATTTTACCCTTATCTTTTGTTAAAAAGGTTATGATATAATCGTAATCTCCAAACTCAATTTTGCGTAATAAAACAGCTTGTGAAGAGATAGTTGACATTATAGACCAATAAGTGTTGTGGCAATCATAAAATAAAAATACACGCTGACTATATCTATGGATGTTGTAACAAACGGACCGGTTGCAACAGCAGGGTCAACATTTATTCTTGCAAATAACATGGGAACAATGGAGCCTACAAGAGCAGCTACCGACATTGATATAAATACAGCAAAACCAACTGACATGGCAAGATTAAATGCGATAATTTCATTTCGATAGCTAACTTGTGCCACGCACCCTATAAGTAATCCATAAAAAAATCCAAGAATAATACCTATGGAAAGCTCTTTAAATACTACAGCCCCCAAGTCTCTTTTATTAATTCTTGCGGTTGCCAAACCACGTACAACGATGGTTGATGACTGGGTTCCGATATTACCGCCCATCCCCATTATTACGGGAATAAAAGCTGCAAGGTACGATACTCTTTCGAGTGTTGCCTCAAAACCGCCAATAATAAAAAATGCCCCAATTCCTCCAATACAGCTTGCAAAAAGCCATGGTAATCTAATTCTGGTACTTCTTAAAATAGTTTGGGTTTCGATAAACTCATCTCCTACACCAGCCATTTTAAGGATATCTTCGGTAGCTTCCTCTCTGATAACATCAATTACATCATCTACTGTTACAATGCCGACAAGTTTATTTAATTCATCCACAACCGGAACAGCAAGGATATCGTACCGTGCAACCGTTCTTGCAACTTCTTCTTGGTCTGTATCAGTTTTAACAGAAAAAATATCTGTAACCATAAAATCTTTTAAGGGAGTATCAGGCTTTACCACCACAAGTTGACGAAGGGAGCTAACCCCCACAAGTCTTCCCTGTTCATCCACAACATAAAGGTAAAATACCATCTCTACGTTCATATGCTCTTTTTGAAGTATTTCAATGGCCTCTTTTGCTGTTGAATCCTGCTTTAAAGCGATAAATTCAGGAACCATAATACCGCCGGCGGTATCTTCCTGGTAAGCAAGAAGTTCTTCAACTTCTTCAAAATCTCCTGCCCTCATTTTTTCCAGAATAAGTGTCGATTTTTCTTTGGAAAGCATGCCAACAAGAGCTGCAACATCATCTGCCGGCATATGTTCAAAAACAGTAACAACCTCTTTTTCAAGTGTGAACAGGCTCCTCTTCTAAGGAGTCTTTTTATGCTGTCTTCAAGTATTTTATATCGATCATTACTCAAGATTATATCCTATGTGGTATCCTGTTTAAATTTTAGGGTAAATTTATTTTTTGTGATAATTTATCCCTGATTTTATTTGTTCTTAACTTTCTTAGGGTTCGCAAAAAAATAAATTGTATTTCTTGGATGCTATGAAATACTTGTTTATGGAATTTGTATTGTAGCTATCTGCCCATTTTTACCGGGTACTTTTATTTTTTTCCCGTTAAGTGTAAGTTTAACTCCTGTTGCATTGCCAAGTAATACGTTAAAATTATTATTGGCTTCAAGTTGCTTTTGATTTCCGGGACGCAATAAATATTCCACTGTTTTTTTTCTATCTATAATTATTTTAATCCATGTTTCTTCAATACAATCAATTTTTAATTTAAACTTTTTACTGTTTACAGTTTTTGCTATATTATTTTCAGAATTAAGATTAACAGATTGGGTATTATTCGGTTTTATTGTATTGGGTTTTACTGCACCGGGTTTCACTGCATTGGGTTTTGCTGTGTTAGGTTTGATTGTATTGGATTTAACTCTTTTTGGTATTTTTTTGACAGACCGTTCCTTTGCAAGTTTAGTTTTTCGTGTTTTAGCATTATCGGAAGACTCTAATGTTACGGTACTTTCAGCAATGTTTGTTTTCGTTTTAATTTCAACTTCAGTCTTCTCTTGAGTACCGGTAGCTGATGCCGTATTTTCAAGCCCGGTTTTTTTAAAATTTAACTCTTCTTTGTCAGAAGATACAGTCTCACTTTGAAAGCTCTCTTTGTTCGTAATACTATTGCTATTATAATTTATCAGGAAAAATACTCCGGCAATAATTATACCTATAATAACAATAAAAAGAGTACTAACGAAACCTATCTTAACACGTTTTCTGGATCGTTCAATTTTTATCTCTTTTCGAACATTATTCTGATTTTGTTGGCAATTGAGTTTATATAAGTTGATATTTTCATCTTTATCAATCTTTAGAGCATCGGCATATGCTCTTATAAAACCCATTACAAAAATCTTGTTAGGAAGTTTCTCGTGATTTCCTTCTTCAATTAACAAAAGGGTCTCTTCTCTTATTTTTGTTATCTCAGCTATTTCTGCCAGACTTATGCCTTTTTCTTGACGGGCAATCCACAGATTACGACCAAAAGAAAATTTTTTCTGTTCGTCACTTAATTCGTCGTTGGTGTTACTTCCAAACTCGTTGGTTCTACTTTCTAATTCGTTGGTTTTATTTTCAGTCATTATTATTCCATAATTTTAATATGTGCTTGTTTTCTTAATTCATTAATCCATACGTTAAATTTTTCATTAACAAGTTTTTCGTAAAGTGTGGCTTTAATTTTTTTTGATATTTCTTCACTTACTTTCTTACTATCTGCTTCAATATCTGAAACATAAAAAATTTGGTATCCATGATCTGTATCTAATACCAAAGTGCATTCACCGGCTTCGACACCAATAAGAGCTTTTTGCAACTGAGGAGATAGAGAACCTAATGTAAACGTGCCAAGATCTCCTCCTGTTTCTGCAACGTTTGGTACAATAGAATACTCTTTTGCCAGTTTTTCAAATGATTCGCCACCATGAAATTTTAAAATAATATTATTCATTATTTCCATCGGATCTTTGCCGTCATTTAATGTGTGCGGTAACAATATAGTTTTAAGACTATATTTTTTTTCAGTAGAATAAATTTCAGGATGAGCTTCATAATATTTTTGTATATCTTTTTTCGTAATGATAACTTTAGATTTTACCCGATAGTTCAAGAGTCTTGGACGAAGTATTTGACGTTTAATCATTTCACGAACTTCATGAATATCCATGCCATCTTTTCGTAAGGCATCTATAAATTCTTCATCAGTGAAATTTCTGGTAATTTTAATTTGTTCTATTGCATTGTCAACTTCATCATCTTCCACTGTTAATTTTAATTTTTTTATTTCCTGATCAGTTAGCATCTCATTTACTAATTTTGAGAGTGCGTCAGCTTTAAATTTTGTAAGAATTTTATCCTTTTCTTCAAATGAATATGAAGAGTTGGATATTTTCTGAAGATATGGACGTATTGCAACATTTAAATCTTTAAGGGTAATAATATCACCATTAACGATAGCAATAATTTTATCCACCACTTGTCCTGCACTAATTATCCCCGTGTAAAAAATAAACATTGTACTAAATAGAACCGTACTAAATAAAATTTTTTTCTTTGTTATTTTATGCTCAATGTATTTTTTCATTTTTTTCTTTCCATAATTAGAGGATTATTTATTATTTATGGATGTTTTCAATATCTTCTCCCATGTTGCAGAATTTATTTTTATATTATATCTATTCCACAACTGCTCAATCCATTTCCCATAGCCATCTTCTGCTTTTTTACTACGTAACTGCATTATTAAAATTCTGTTTATTGCTTCGCTATCTTCTCCTTTAATATTTTTTGAGGTGTTTAAATTTAATGTATCTTGTTCTAATACGTTATTTTTTATTTTACCAGCTTTTATTTTACCGGCTTTTATTTTACCGGTTTTTATCTTATTTTCATTGGAAGAAAAAAATTTTTGATAGTATTCTGCCAACTCATCGGGCTTAACTATAATTTTATCTTCAAGCTCATGGGTAATAACTTTTTTTATTATAAGACGGTTTTTTAATTTCTTTTTCCACTGTTGTAATGTTACAGCATTTTTCATTAAACTTTTTTCAAATTCCCCTTCAGGGTAATCATGGGTGATATTTTTTATTGCATCATCTAATTCCTGTGGGGAAACTGTAATATTTAAAGTGTCGGCAGTTTTTAATATAATCATTTCTTCGATCATCTTATTGAAAAGCCGAGTTTTCACTACCTTAAATTCATTGTTATTTTTTTCAATATTTTTTATACAAGATATTTTTTCAACTTCCAAATCCTGATAAAAATCAGATGGGGTTATAACAAAATTATCATCAATTCTGGCAAGGTAATCTATGCTGTTGTTTTTTTCCTCCACCGCCACATTAGAACAACCTGCATAAAAAACGGCAAGAAAAACAGTAAACCATATACTTTTAAAATAAATAATTTTCAAACAACTCACCCTTTTTAAACTTTAATAACCACCAAATTCTTATCAACCCACTACCTATTATTAATTTGTAATTAGCGGGTAACATGCCCCGTAATTTCTTTCAAGATATTTTTAGCAGAAATCATTATCGCATTTAAACTTTTACCTGAAAGTTGAACCTTTAGTACTTGATCCTTAATAAAATTAAAACGATTATTTCCGTCTGAAACCATTTTAACAATACCAAACGGATTTTTTTGATGAATTTCAGAAAAAACAAGAAACATTTCATTATCAATTAAATCCAGTTTTTTTACGCCCGCCTTTACGGATAATATTTTTAACATAATTTTTAATAAAATATTTCCTGCCTCTTCGGGAAGACTGCCAAATCTGTCTTCGAGTTCATTTTTTAATCCTGCTATCTCTTTTAGGCTGTCCATTTTTGCAAGCCGTCTATAGATGGAAAGTCGCTGGTCAATTGCAGGAATATAGGTTTCGGGAATAAAAGTTGATATATCGATATTAATTTCAGGGTCAAGCTCTTCTACAACAGGCTCACCTTTTAAGTCTGCGACTGCATTATCCATAAGTTTTAAAAACATATCATATCCCACTGCGGCAATATGACCAGATTGGGATGCACCGAGAGCTGCACCTCCGCCCCTTATTTGCAGATCGTTCATTGCAATTTGAAAACCTGCACCAAGGTCGCTATGTTCCATCAAAACTTTTAGTCTTTTTTGAGCATTTCTTCCAAGAGCATCTTCTTCCGGTACAAAAAGATACGCATATGCCTGCTCATTGCCTCGTCCTATTCTTCCACGTAACTGATACATTTGTGAAAGACCAAATCTGTCTGCTTTATTTATTAACATTGTATTTGCAGCCGGAATATCCAAACCTGATTCTATTATGGTTGTGCAAACAAGCATGTCAATCTTTCGATCAATAAAATTCATCATCTCTTTTTCAAGTTCACGTTCGGTAAGCTGTCCATGGGCAACACCAAGTTTTACCTCCGGAACAAGTTTTTGTAAGTGTTCTGCAATATTCCATATTGTATTTACATGATTATGCACAAAATAGATTTGCCCGTCCCTTTTTAACTCCCTGCGTATAGCCTCTGTAACTGTGGCATCGTTAAATTCCGAAATATAGGTAATAATTGCCTGGCGTTGTTCAGGTGGAGTAGATATTACATTTATATCTCTCATGCCGGTTAAAGACATATGAAGTGTTCTTGGAATGGGTGTAGCTGTTAAGGTTAATACGTCCACAGTGTTTTTAAACTGTTTTAATTTTTCCTTGTGTTTAACTCCAAATCGTTGTTCTTCATCTACTACAATAAGGCCAAGATCTTTGAATTTTATATCTTTTTGAATAATTCTATGTGTACCTATTACAATATCAATTTTTCCAAGAGCCAGTGACTTTACAATCGCTGTTTGCTGTTTTTTACTGCGAAACCTGCTTAATCCTGCAATATTTACCGGATAGTTTCCAAATCTTTCGGCAAATACTTTTGTATGCTGTTCTGCAAGTACGGTGGTCGGTACCAATATAGCAACTTGTTTACCATCGTTTACAGCCATAAATGCCGCCCGAATGGCAACTTCTGTTTTACCATAACCCACATCTCCGCAAATAAGTCTGTCCATGGAAAGGGAAAAGCTGCTTCAAAGTCGCTAAACCAGTTTCCGGCTCTTGAAAAGGCGTGTCCCTTATTTACCTTTCGTTGTGCATATAGTTCCAAAAGTTCGCCGGCTATCTTTTCAACCTCTTTTTTTGCTTTTTCTTTAACCTTTTGCCAGGACTTGCCACCCATTTTATCCAAAACAGGGCTAAAGCCATCTACTCCCATATATTTTTGAATCATATTCATTCGATCAACGGGAAGATAGAGGTTGTCACCATCTCTGTATGTTACAAGTAAAAAATCACATTCAATGTTTTCGAGCCTTAATTTTGTTAATCCGTTGTATCTGCCAAGTCCATGTTCAACATGAACAACGATATCTCCCTCTTTTAAACTATCAAATGATAAAAGTGCTCTGCCCTTTTTTTTACGAGGAGCAACTCTTCTCATTCTTCTCTG
>NBLS01000004.1 GCA_002084385.1 Desulfobacteraceae bacterium 4572_19 | reverse complement strand
CTTTTAAGTTATTTTTTAAGTAAGAGGCATTTGTAAATATTTAGTAAGCATTCACAAGCACCTCATCTTCACATAAACAGCTTGTCATATATAGGATAACTATTTACGTACGCTAAACGGTTTATGCGAATATAAGGCAATTGTGAATGCTTACAAATGTGAGATTACCGAAAAAACACATTTTTTGGTCGTGAACGGTTACAATATTTGTTACCAACAATAAATATCTTATTTTAACAGTTTGATTATCTCGTCATTATCAGGAAATTTTCCTGTAACGTTTTTTGAAAAAATAGTTTTACCATCCGCAACGATATCGTAGGCTCCTTTATAACCGCGAATTAATTTTACAGTAGAGCCAAATTCTTTTTTTATTACTTCTGCCAGACCGGCAGCCCTAGGCTCGTAATTTCATACAGAACAATAAGTAATTGTAATATCCATAATAATTTTCCTATCATAAATTAAAAAGTTAATATCTTAACGCCTGAACGAGAATTTCTATTTTCTTCAAGTTTAAGGAATCCAAAAATTGGTGAAAAGGTGGGTTTTCATTCAAGCATTATTCCTATTTTATCACTATTCCTATTTTATCACTATTCTACGGAGCCATTTTTCTCAGGCCCTGATAATTTTTTTTCAGGTTTTATTTCCTCATTTTTTTCTTTCAAAACTTCTACTTTTCCCTTGATAGGTTTACTCTTATTATCTTTATTCCTTAATTGTTCTTTATTTGATTCTGATTTCTCTTTATCAAATTCTGATTTCTCATCATCATTTTCCGACTCTTCCAACTCCGCAACAAAATGAATTGCCATTTGAAATGCATGTTTTGTAAAATTTAAAACTTTTTCAAAACCATCATCTGATAATTTTCTTGCATCATCATTACTACGATAGATATTAACAATTTGACGTTCCCGTTCAAATTGCAATGGAATTCTTCCTATACCCCAATCATGAAGCATCTCCCATATAGCCGGATTATAAGTTCGAGTATATTTAATAATAAATGGAACAGGATCATTTCTGGCAAACAAAGCAGCAAGTCGCAATATAAGCTCAAAGGAGAGAGTTGCTGTACCATTTTCAACAGCTTCAATTAAACTTTTATCTTTAAGATTTAACGAGTCACTTAATTCCCGTACTGTTAATCCTGCAACTTCCCGCACGTCCCGCAGGGATTCGCCTGCAGCAACCATCGTTTTAAATGGAGACTGGGAAGATTTAATAATAGTTTTTCCTAACTTAACAGGAACATTAAAAACATAGTTAAAAGCACTACTGCTTAAATCCGATAATAATCCTGAAAACATAGGGCTATTTTTTTTTTCAGTTGTTTTCTTTTTATCTGTTTTATTTTTATCTGTTTTATTTCTATCTGTTTTATTTCTATCTGTTTTATTTTTATCTGGTCGATTCTCTTTTTTCAAACTACTCTTTTTTCCTGAATTATTTTTTATCATGGAATCATCTTGCTTTTCTAAATTATTTTGTTTCAACGCACTTCCCCCTTAATTTTTTTAAAAGTAATTACCACTTATAACTCCACAAAGCAAAAACCGTCAAAGGACGGCCTTTTTCCGGTCCATAAATTCCGGGGACAGTATATTTTTGATCAAGAAGGTTTCGCCCGCCTATTGTCATGGACGCACCTTTTATTAAAAAGTCATCTGCTCTAAATGTAATTCCAAGCATAGCCGGAGCATCAAATCTGCCTGTAACGGTATCTTTTGTAAAAGAGTAAGCTATGGAGTCAGTTATGCCATAATCTAAAATAACCTGTTTTGTTTCATCAAATTTCCATGTTACTCCCATATTAAGCATAAAATTGGGACCGTTATCAAATGGTTCTTCCCAGATTTCATATATTTTTCTGTCACCATCGGGGCCATGATAAATATATACCAGAGTATATTGTGGTGAATCGCCTTGACTGTTCATAACAGTAGCTGATGCAAATAAATTTAATGTGTCTGTTATATCAAGTCGTCCCATAAGTTCTAAGCCTAAAATATTTTGACTAAAAGGAGCGGAAAGTCCGCCATAGGGATCGTTTTGAACATAATCTGTTAGCCTATTGTAAAAGGCTGTTAATGCAATTATTCGGTTAGAATCAGGCTTCCATGCCAGTTGGAGATTCAGTGTATAAATTCCTTCGGGGTCAAATGAATCTTCACCAAAGAGTTGCCCTGAATATGGTGTTCTGTATGCTGTTCCATATGCAACTTTTATTCTCCACTCTTTTGCAAACTGTAAGTTACATCCAAAGTTGTAGCTAACTCTAATATCGTATCTTGAATGATCGTCTATTCGCCCTCCTGCCCACCATTCCACACTGTGCCATTTATCACGATACTGGGCAAAAAAAGAACTTAAAGATTCCGTATAATCTTTTTGCGAAATAGTTGGAATCAAAATATCGTGTGTCGGTTTTAAATAATCCGGTAAAAAATCTTCGGCAAGAACAGCACCATCAATCCAGCTATTTTTAAAAGAGACTCCGGCTGTTAAAAAACCAGTATCAAAAATTTGTCTATCCCAAAGTATTTCACCATACACTGAACTATCTTTTTGTTCCTGTTCCAAGTCAACTTTTGTAATATCGTTGGATATGCTGTTTACATATGCTGTCATGGAAATATTTGATAAACCAACCGGTTTTAAAGCATTAACTTTCATAAACCAGGAGGGAGAACGTCTTTTGCCTTCCCAGCTTAAAGGTCCCGGTTCGTGCATTGTATATCTTCGTATAAAGTCGGAAACACGACCAGATACGGAAAGCCAGTTATCTAAACTTGCATTATAAATTACTTCACCATAGTGTGAATTATCAATAGTACCGGTACTTATTTGCCCACCTTCCAAGATACCTATTAAATAGCTATCATCTGGCCATTCATCTTTTGCGGTATATCCACGTATAAAAAAATCCCATTTTTTTCCTGAATACCCAAAACTGCCGGTTCCACCAAGAAGCTTTTCGGAACCTGCCAATACACTTATTCCGGTTGAGCCTATATCTTTTCCTGTCCCATCATATAAAAACAATATTCCATCGGGAATACCCCTTAAATATGGTAGTGTACCTTGTCCCCGTTGGGCCATATAAAAACCAGGTTCGTTAGATAAAAGTTCGGCTATGGTTAAATATCCATGTTTTTCAATCTCGGTTCGTCCCACAACCCTTACTATGGCAGGTGCATTTTCTGGAGATTCAGGTCTCCTTGATGCTAACGTAACAACAGACAAATCCTCACCAATAAACATTAACATGGTATCGTCAATCTGAACATTATTATCATCATTTACAATTTCACTTTTTGCCGACCACACAGTAAAAGGACAAAGTAAAAAAATAAACAAAAACGCTGCAAGTTGCAAAATTATATTTTTGAACTTATTCTTCAATATAAACACCTGATTAAAATTTATCACCATATGATAAGAGGTTTACTCAAAATTAAACAACCACTACAATCTTCACACAAAACACAAAATACTTTCCTTATAACCACCATCATATAATAGTTGTCCTATATATGACAAGCTGTTTATGCGAAGATGAGGTGCTTGTGAACGCTTATAAAATATGAAAGTTAGGCATATGCTTATTGGACAACCACATAGGGTTTGCCCCTACTCTCATATAAAATTTTCCATTATTCAACATCAGTAAGTTTCAAAAAAGTACGAAATCTGGCACGGGTCAACCCAAGCAATCGAGCGGCCGCACTCTGATTATTTGAAGTCATAGCCATTGCTTGTCTTATTATTTCCCGTTCAATATCATCAAAATTTATCCCCCCAGGTGGAAGTTTAAAAAGACCCTCCACAGAAGGTTTATTATCTCCTGAAAGACATAGAAAAAAAAGATCATCTGAAGTTAACGGTAAAGCACCAGATTTTAATATTAAAGCCCTTTCTATGGTATTTGCAAGCTCCCTTGCATTACCCGGCCATGGAAATTCTTTTAGTAAACGCACTGCACCAGGCGTAAGAAGATCTCCACCTAACTCGTGTAGTTCCGCATATCTTTTAATAAAATAATTTGAAAGGGGAACAATATCCGGTTTACGTTCCCGCAATGGTAAAATATTAATTGGAAACACTGCCAACCTAAAATACAGATCATTTCTAAATTTTTTTTCATTTACAAGTTTTTTTAAATCCTGATTAGTTGCACAAATTAATCTGGTATTTACCGGTATTTCACGATTACCACCAACTCTCTGGAAACATTTTTCCTGTATTGCACGAAGAAGTTTTGCTTGTGCCTCAAGGGGAAGATCTCCTACTTCATCAAGAAAAAGAGTTCCACCATCTGCATATTCAAACTTTCCTTCCTTTTTTTGATTTGCACCTGTAAATGAACCTTTCTCATGTCCAAATAATTCAGATTCCACCAATCCTGCTGATATTGCGGCACAATTAACTGCCACAAATCGCTTATCACTTCTACTGCTTGCACGATATACGAGATTTGCAACAACCTCTTTACCTGTACCGGATTCGCCGGTTATTAAAACAGTGGCATCACTTTGCCCCACTTTTTCTGCCATCTGCTTAACCATTAACATAGACGAAGAAGCAAATACACCAATATCTTTAGATTTACCAGCTGCAATTGTCTGTTTTAATTTTGCATTTTCAACAATTAATTTACCCACTCCAAGGGCACGTTCAACTGCAAGAATAACCTGCTTTTCTTCAAAGGGCTTAACAAGATAATCCGAAGCTCCAAGCCGAAGAACCTCAACGGCTGATTCCAGCGTTGCAAAAGCTGTAATAAATACCACAGGACATCCTATATTTCTTGCTTTTATTTCAGATAGTAACTCCTTACCATCCATACCGTCCATTCTTATATCTGATATCACCATATCAAAATATCCGTTTTCAAGAATTGAGAGGGCTTCATTACCATCAGATGCTTCATCCACTTCATATTTATTGGATATAAGCATAATCTTTAAAATTGATCTTATTCTATCTTCATCGTCCACTATCAGAATTTTAGCCATGTTTCTCACATTTATTAATTACAATTTTAAACCACGCTCCACCATTTTTACGATTACCTGCTGTTACCACACCATTGTGTCCTTTTACAATATCTTTTACCATAGCAAGACCAAGACCTGTACCTTTTGCCTTTGTTGTAACAAAAGGATTAAAAATATCCATAACTTTTTCAACTTTTATTCCAGAACCTCTATCTTTTACAATAAAACTCCAAGAATCATTATGATTTACTGTTATAACCTCAACAGAGTTATCTTGTTTACCAGCCTCAAATGCGTTTCTTATAATATTTAACATCGCCCTTTCCATAAGATTATGATCACACGGTAAAACAAACTTGTTACTATCTATATCGATATGAACTGTTCTTGATTTTCGATCAATAAAATCCATCTTACCGGCAAGATTATTAACAAAACTGTTCATCTCCGTTGGAATTAATGCCGAATTTTGGGGACGGGCATATATTAAAAAATCCTCCACAAGTATATTTATTCGTTCTAACTCCTCCTCTTGATAAAGAAGCATACTTTTTCTTGTTTCCGAATCAATATTATCCTTTTTTAGTATATCGAAGCTACCTTTGATAATTGCAAGAGGATTTTTTATTTCATGGGCAACCAGCATGGAAAACTTTCCTACTTCAGCCAATGTTTCCTGCCTGCCCATCTCCTCATATGCATCTTTTAACTCTTTTCTTTTATTTTGTAGGGAACTTAACATTTCGTTAAATGTTGTTGCCAAAGTGCGAGTTTCCTGTAAATTACCACCCGTGGCACGAACGTCCATTCTACCCTTTGAGACCTCTTTGGAAATCCGAACCAGATCCCGCAATGGAGCTGAAATGGATTTAACAAGATACAGATAACAAATTACAGGAATAATTGCCAGAAGAATTGATGCAATTATAAATTGGGAAACCATATTTTTTTTAAGTTGTGCCAAATTTTCCATTGAATATGTTAAAACCACATTACCTATCTGTTCTCCTTCTTTATTTCCGTATAAAAACATGCTGTCATCATTCATTTGAAATGCTATTACAGGTGCTTCTACCTGTGCAACCTGCGTATGAATCCCTCCATTGACTTCATTTGCCAGAATTTTACCCTCAATTGATGTAATGGTAACACTACTGACATTTTCCTGTTCCAGCATATTTCGTGCAAGTCGTCGCAACATTAACTTATCGCCGAGTAAAATCCCAAGTTCACTGTTTCTGGCCATATACTCCGAAAGAATTTTAAAATTTTCATGAAAACGAGAAGTTAAAAACCCAGTTGTTAATCTGATTCCAACAACTCCAATTGTAAGAGAAGTACCAATAATAAAAAGAAATGCGACCCCTGTAAAACGTGTTTGTATGGAATCAAACCTCATCAATTTACCTCAACATTATCAGGAACAGGTTTTGCGATTTTAAGATTTAAAGCCTTTACAACTTTTTCATTTAGAATCATCTTACACTCAGGCTGTTCATAATGACACTCTTTTTTCAAAAGAACACTTTGCACCTGTTTTGCTACTTGCTTCCCCACAACACTATATTTAATATCAAAACTTAATACACTACCCTCCTCATAAAAAAACCGATTATATCCAATAGTTGGAATTTTATACATCAAAGCTTGTTTTATTATATATCGAATAAGTGTTTTTGAAATTACAGTAGTATCAGGAATAAATAAAATTGCATCTATTGTTGAAGGTTTTTTTTTGAAATGTAAAGATATTTCTGATCGGTCTTTAACTTTTAATGGGATAAGCTCAATACCTGCAAACTTTGCAAACATTTTTGCACTGGTAAAGAGCTCCTGATTATTAACCGGATTATAAATAATACCAATACGAATTATGGACGGCATTATCTGGCGGATACTAACAAACTGTGCCAATGAAAAAATATTAAGTGATACCCCACAAACACCGGTAGCTTTCCCTATAATCTTATCGGGATTAAGAACCATTCCATAAATTATGGGCAATGAGATACTGTTTGTAACAAGATAGGAAAGAGCCTGGGGACCTACGGCAACAACAGCAGAAAAATCAGAAGATTTAAATACTTTAAACTCTCCGCTTCTGCCATAAGGAATGCCTTTATCATCTATAAAGAACCTATTTACAGGGTGTTTTAAAGCTGATTCCAGACTATTAACCATTGTCATAAACGGTCTTATCTCTCTTGATATAACAATGGCTACCCGTTTGGATTCAACGGTTATAGATTTATCTGCTTCGTTTCCTGGGACATCAAATGGAAAAGTAACAGAAAAAAACAGAAAAAAAATAATCATTATAAAAAATGATTTTTTATTTCTCCAAGTTGTTAACAAGTTCTTTAGCATTGTGTAATTTACGTGAAAATTCTCTCGTTATTCGATCTGCTTGTTTACGATTACTAATAACATGCGGTGTTATTAAAAAAATCAACTCATTCTTATCAACCTTCTTAGTTTCAGACTTAAAAAGATATCCTATAATTGGAATATCTTTTAAAAATGGAATTCCTGTATCAGAATTAGAGTTATCCTTTCTTATCATCCCACCTATAATAATTGTCTGCCCATCTTCAGCAACCAGAGTTGTTGTTACTTTTCTGGTAAGGTATGAATAATTTTTTAACTCTTTATCATATGTTCCCATTGAACTGACTTCCTGGGATACATCTAATTTTACAAGACCGCTGGAATTTATTTGGGGTGTAACTTTTAAAATTACACCTATTTTTTTAAACTGTACTGTCCTTGTAACGGCTGATGTATCAGTGGTAATAGAGCCTGTCTCTGTGGGTACTTCTTCTCCTACTTCAATATTTGCTTCCTGATTATCCACCACAAGAACATTTGGAGCTGAAAGAATACTTAAATTAGCATTTTTACCAAGAGCTGTAACTAACCCGCGTAAGACATCTTCACCATCAAATAACGCATAACTAAAACCTGTTAAAGCTTTTAGTGCTTTAGCTGCCTCTTCTGTATTCCCTCTTATTTCGCCATCACCGAGAATAGATTGTGATGAGTATTTATCTATTCCTCCTTTCAGAAACCATTCAACTCCATATTTTGTTTCATTGGTCAGCTTAACTTCTGATACCACCACATTTAAAAGAACCTGCCTTGGAACAATATCCAACTGTTTTAACACTCTCTTAATAATTTTATAATCAGATGGCGAAGCTTTAAAAACTATCGCATTATTTGTTTCATCAGGAATTATTTCCACATCTCCTGAAAGCTGTCCTGTAATAGTCTTTCTTTTGGAAGTTGCCTTTGCAGTTGGTCTAACAATAGTAGTTCTTTTACTACTATTGCTTGAAGAAGCAGTTGCTCCATAGACCTGCTTTAAAATATCAGAAAGTTCAACAGCATTGCCATTTTCAACAAAATATACATATACACCGGTTCCAGATTCATCCATTGTATCCATTGCAAAAATCCAGTCTTCAATTAACTTCATAATAGAAGGCCATCGGGTCAGAACAAAAACAGCGTTCATGGTTTTTATGGGGATAATTTGAAAACTTCCTGTATTTGCACCAGGTCTGTTAAAAAGTCCTCCGGCTTTCATTACACGGGTAAGATCCTTTGCAATATCAGCTGCATTAGTTTCCATAATAGGAAAAATTCGCCAAAGAATATCGGAAAAATACGGTACATCCAAAAGTGTTAAAATACCAACCGCTTTATCAATATTATCCTTGGTATCGGTTAGTATAAGTGCATTATTAACAGGGTCGGCGATAAGCGATGCTCCCTTGGAAAGAAACGGTTTAATATTTCTATTTGCAGTGGCAGATGAGATATAACGCAACCTGACAAATCGTGTAATATCACCTGCCATTTCATCTTTATCAATAGTTAGTGTACCAATAGATGCACTTGCATTACGACGAACAATCTTAATCATGGAACCATCGCCGCCGGCTATGGTTAAATTATTTAACTGGAGAACATCTCCTAAAAGATTAAGAAACTCTTTTTCTGTATAATCACCGGCAACATGAAAAGTAACCTTGGCTTTTATACTCGGATCAATCATATAATTAAGTTCATAAAGTTCATAAAGAGTCAAATCAAGCACTTCGTAAAGATCCGCATTATCAAAAGCAAGCTCCACATGAACACGGGGTTCATCAGTGTTAATTTTGTTTTGCCCAATTACTGGGATAGACTGGGATTTTACAGTTGAAGGAGTATATGAAATTTGTTTTTTCCCATCAACAACACCACTCATTTTAGTTTTACTAAATACATGCTGATCCAAAGATGGAGGTGTATCTGTTCCTTCATATTTTTCTGTCTGCACTTCCGGTTTTTTTTCATCTATAGTCTTCTCGACAATCAAAACCGTTTGTTCTTTTTCTTTACCTTTATTATCTGATAAAGTAACTTTATCGGAAGTCAAAAAATTATTTCGTCCCCCAATAGCACAACCCGACATGACAAACGTGAACAAACACGTCAAAAGCACCATAAATTTCATACCGAAACTTTTTTTATACAACGTTAATCTGTTAAGCATAATCCTCCTGTTTTTGTAATATTCACGAACATAAAATAATATTTTTCAGCAACTTCAATGCTGTATATTATGAATACAAATAAAATTTTATAGTAATTTAAATACTGTTAAATTTTATTTTTTTTCCACAAAAAGCGTTCCAAGCTGCAAAACAACATGAAGCTGATTTTCTTTGCGTTTACTATAATTTATAGTTAATTTTTCAATACGAATTACTTTTTTCAACGAATTAATATACTCCAAAAGATCTGATAAACCATTTATTGACATCTGCATTTGAAGCTGAACCGACCCTACCTTGTAGTCCCTCCATTTTAAAGGTCTTAACTCTTTATATGTTTGAAGTAGTATTTCCTTGGATTCCAGAAATTTTTGAAACATAATCTGGGTAAAAGCATTAACTTCTTCTATACTTTTACCATCGACAAGAAGATTATTAAATTGAGCAATTTCTTTGCTGGTTTGCCGGGAGCCTTTTCCGGGTTTCGAAAGGTTTGTAATTCTATTTGTAAAACGATCTTTTTTTTGCACAGCAATCTCATAGTCAGAAGATAACTCATCAAGTCTATCTTTTAATGGTGAACAAATTTGAACCCACCATACAGAAATCATAGCACATATCAGCAATACTGATAAAATAATTTGACGTTTATTTTTAGTCATTTTTTTCATCCAATTCAGGTTCAGTTTCTCTCAAAGTAATCTTCATGGCAAATCGTTCTTTACCGGAACTTGATCGACTAACAGACCCCGCCATTTTCACCTGTTCAAATAGATTAGCATCTCTTAAAGCATCAACCGTCTTTAAAGCATCAGGGCTTTCTCCGTTTAATGTAAAAGCCTTATTGCCATATACAAAACGAGTAAACCAGGTTTCGTCAGGTACATTTTCTGCGATTGAATTAATAAGTGAAAAAATATCTCGTCTGGTATTTACAAAATCATTTACATCTGCCTTAAATTCCGCCGCATTTTTCTCTTCTGCCTTTTTCTTTTCCAAAGGACCCAACTTATTTTTTAAATTACGAATATCTTTTTTTATTATACTAACTTCCTGTTTTTTTTGAATAACAGCTTTTTCCATGTAATTTGTCGTAAAGTATGCAATCATACACAATATTAAAATCAATGGTACTATAATCCATATAGGCTTAAATACTTTTACCTTGGGAGGTTTTTCATCCACAGAAACTATTTGCAGGGAACTTAATCCTCCTGACATTGCAGCTATTCCCAAATTCTCACTAACGTTTGGAAAAGCAACCATCTTATTTGAAGATATTAAATTAAAAACAGATGCTTTTTCTTCGGTTTTTTTATTGTCTTTATTGGTATATTTACTACCATTACTGTTATTAGTATTATTGTTTGGGCAAAATATTTTATTATTTATTTCAGGAAATTTTAAAATAATCCCGGAAATTGCAGTATCATCCTCTCCATTAAAACAAGGCCATACCACAGATGCTATGGGACCGTTTTTTCCAAAAACCGTAAGTTCATCATTATTTTCGTGCTTTAATTTTACCCCAAAAGGCAACGGGTAACCATCCATATTCAACCATGCACCAATACCAAAAGAGATAGGAAAAACAGCTTTAAGAGCATTTTGCAATCCCATATCCCGAAAACAAGATAAATATGGATCTATAATTTTTTTAAGTGCATAAACAACAAGTACGTTAATGCCTTTTTCTGTGGTGCAAATTCTTATATCATAATAAATTTCCTGAACAGGAAGATGACATAAAACCTGAAGACTATTTTTTGCAGCTTCAAGTGCATCCTCAACGGGCATAAAAGGAAGCTCCATATCCCGAACAAAAAACATCTCCCTTGGAAGTCCAAGGTAAAAACGTGTTATTTTAGGTGCAGGAATACTATCGAGAAATATTTTTAGCCGTGATAGACCTTGTCCTCTAATAATACCGGAAGATTTTCCGGCCGGATTAACTCTTCTTGGTACCCAGCCTTTAAATTCCCAACGTGCACAAGCATAATGCAGAGCATCTTTTTCCAGATATATCCCTATTACATCTTTTCTTATCAATATTTTCTCCGCCTTTTATAACTTGCCATGGCAATAATACGCCACAACAAAAAATGGTAACCGTTCACGAACAAGAAATGTGATTTTTCGGTAATCTCACATTTGCAAGCGTTCACAAGTGCCTTTTATATTCGCATAAACAGCTTATAGTATAACTTGCCACGGCGAATAATACGCCACAACAAAAAATGAAAGTCTTTATAATATAGCGTTTCTATAAACTTTCATATAAATATGTCATTTATATGACAAGCTGTTTATGCGAAGATGAGATGCTTGTGAACTCTTACCAATAATTTTATCTCATGGTTGAATATCTATCGAGAACAACCCATCTATTTTTTTCTTTTTTTATAAAAACAACTTCAATATAATATCCGCTACCTTTACCCGGTACTTTTACAATAATTCTTTTGGTGCCCTTAGGATAAATTGTAAAGGCATCTAATAAGGAAGATAAAGAATCATTTTCGATTTCTTCCTCCTCTTTATAATCAAATTCACTTGAATAATCATCTGAGTTTGCCTCCCCCCAAAAAAGTTCAGGAGAGACATCCTTTACAAGTAAAAGTTCTGTTAATGTATTAAATTTACCGTTTGAAGGTTCATACGGCAAATTATTATCTTTATAGTATAAAGCTTCCGCACCTTCTAATCTTACCAGTGTATCAGGATCTTTCCAGTCCAAGATTGCATCTGTAATTTGATCAGCTTGTTCTTCACTTGTTTCTTCATCCTTAGTTTTTTTATCCTGACCTGTATTTCCAACGGTTTCAGACTCTTCACCTATTTCCTCATCTGCACCAACAATTTTTCTAATTACTTCCCTTATTTTTGAATCAGGTGCAGAGTTTATATTAACTTTTTTAGACTCTTCTTCAACTTTAACAGAAAGCTCAATCCCCCCTGGTGCAAGATCCACCCACACTCCATTATTACTATTTGAGGGTAATACTATCCCTTTATCTTCATTTTTTCCATCACCTGTATCTAACTTATTCTTATCATCAAGTGGCTCATCTTCTGCGAACCCCATATCAGTTGGTAACGGCCATTTATCGGTGGCAAAAAGATGTAAAATAGATTCAACGGCCTGCCTGCGTTTTAATGAATCCATAGCATTTGTTGCAATACCTGCCTTTTCCCTATTATGAGCAAGATATTCACCTGAAAGAAAAAGAACTGTTACAAGTATCCATAAAACAAAAATAAGGGCACTTCCTGTTTGACTTTTCAAAATACTATTTATTTGACCATTAGTTGAAAAGGATAACAATTCCCAATTTTTATTTGTTCTATCTCTGACCATTAATTCTTTTAACCCTTAATATTCTCACAAACCTAAAACCCCTGTATTAAAATACCAAGTACGCCCTTCATCCTCTTTGTCTATCCTTGAAAAATCACTGCTTTTTTTATTATTATCCTGAAAATTCAAGGTAAGCGAAACCACAGATGGAAGTGTTCCTGTTGAATTTTTCCAGTCGTTCTGAAAGTCCATATCATCACTTAATATTTTTTTCTTTCCCCCTGCATACTCTAATGAAAAATTAGATACCCCCTCAACTTCACCGGTTGGTGAGAAACTATTTGTCCAGGAATCCGAAAGAGGATTAAATTCATCTTTCATATCTTCTTTACGTGTAATCGCCTGTTCATAAAGAAAAAGGGTATTATCTATATCATCATAAACATACGTTACTCGTAAAAACCCTTGTAATAATGAACCTTGTGGAGCATAAGTCGTGAAGAATGAAACTCCTTTCTCAACTCCATAAAACGAAAGTTTTTTTTTCCCTAACGTACCTTTTGCACTACGTAGTTGCTTTCCCATTAAAGCAGAAATAGCAGTGTAAGCCTGATGAATTTCTCCCTCTTTTTCACCCCGCTCCCATGCTCTTATAGCCAATCTTAACGCCGTTGCAGCAATAACTGTCACCATAGCAAGCAGTACCATTGCAACAAGAATTTCAATTAACGTAAATCCCTTTTTATTCACGATACCACCTGGCAAGACAAAAAGATTTCTCCTTTGAATGGGACTTTAATATCAAGCAGAGATTTATTTCATACATTGATGCTATTTCAACAGAATTCTCATCATCTTCAAATACTTCAATTTCAAGTGGTTTTGCAGATATGGTATAACTCCATTTATCGTCATCTTCAACTGTTCCGTCCATATCCTTATCTTTTACAACCTGTTCTAATAGCACCGAATCTGCAAGAAGATTATTGGAAATTCGGGCGGCTTCCATAACTTCATCCGCTTTCCATGAAATTCTTTTAGAACGAGCAAGGGATTGAAATATAACACCAAGGGAAATCCCAATAATAGTCAATGCTATCAATACTTCAAGAAGAGTAAATCCTTTTTCTGTTTTTTTTTTCATCAAAAATTCTAATATCCTCGCAAATAACTCACAACTCAATGTTATAAACTTAAGAAAATCAACCTCATTTTTACACTTGTTGTTTAGACATCTCTCATTTATTGCTAATAACTTCAGAACAATAATTACTCAAATTTATGACATTGATTAACTAATATCTTATATTTTCTTGATTATTCCTGTTAAACGATCAACTTTTATACTGCAAAGAGACTCACCGAATACAGAAAATATTAATTCACCGCCACTTGTACTACCATCAGGATAAAAAATAACTCCGTAAACATCTTCTTGTACCATGACAACGCCCTCCCCTTCCACAAGTAACTCTTCAGGTATTGAAATTACATCTGTATCGCCTTCTATCATACACTCTCTTTCCGAAGAAGAAATCTGAAACACTGCTTTTTCACCAGTGCTGATAGCCCTTAATCTGGCTCTTTTACAAAGGGAAACAACCTGTTTAAGAAAATCTTTATTTTCCCTCTCTTTATGTGATTTCCCAATATTCATAAAAACCACAGACCCTGCCATTCCCATAACAACAAGAACGACAATTATTTCAAGCAGAGTAAAACCAGATATTGATGTTTTTCTATTTTTTTTCAACAGCCTCACCTTCAGTGCACAAAGTTGAGGTGCTTAAAATGCTATGTCGTTGATGCCAAATATGGTTGATAACATGGAAAGAACAATTCCACCAATAACAATCCCCATAAATAAAATCGAAACAGGTTCAAGAAGTGCCAGATATGATTTTATCTTTTTCTGATTTCTTGAATCAAGCTCGTCTGCCACAGCACTGAACATATCACCAATTCTACCTGTTTCTTCGCCAAGGGCAACCATCTGAACAGCCATAGGCGGGAAAATATCTCTCTCTTTCATTAAAGAACTAATCTGATTTCCCTCTTTAACCTGATCGTATATATGATTGACAGCTTCCTTTACTACGCTGTTTCCAACAACATTTTTTACTATTGCCAAAGCCCGAATTAGGGGCACGCCACTTTCGATAAGAGTTCCCATGGTTCTTGCAAAACGACTTACCTGAATTTCCATTAACAGTGTGCCTATCATGGGAAACTTTAAAAGCCACTTATCCATAATAATTTTACCGGAGGCTGTTTTAAAAAAACTCCATGCAGAAACAATAATACCAAATATTAACACGGCCATTAACCACCACCACGATCTTAAAAAATTACTGATGGCCATTAAGACTTTTGTGGAAAATGGAATTTCCTGTCCAAGGTCCTGAAATACTCCTGCAAAACTCGGTACTACAAATCCAAGAATAATCAGAATGGAACCTACTCCTACCAATGATAAAATTATCGGATAAATAGAGCTTGAAATAATAAAACTTTTTATCTCTTCGGTTCTTTCCATAAAAGATGCAAGTTTTTCCATAACTTGTGGTAATGCACCTCCTACTTCTCCTACCCTTACCATATTTACATAAAGATCATTAAAATCTTCCGGTTTTTCGGATAGAGCATCTGAAAGACTGCTACCCTCTCTGATAGCTCCCTTTAAGTACCCAGCCATATCTCTTACACTATTTTCATGGGCAGAACTTTCTACAATAGCAAGGGATCTGTCCATGGGAAGTCCAGATTTAAGAAGGTGTGCCAGATCCTTTGTAAGTTGTAATAACTCCTTTGATTTAAGCTTTTGCTTTGAAGCAGAAAAAAATGGAACCTTGCTCTTTTCTCCACCTAACCATTTAACAAGAACAATACCATTTGACTGTAAGCCAAGAAGAAGCTCATCTTTATCAACAGCATCTTTTTCATCAATAAATTTTTTACCCTGAAGGTCTATCGCTTCATAACGAAATTTTGTCATTTCCGTTTTATCATCCCCGTTTTATTGCCCCAATTTTATTACCCACAGTTTTATTTATCACCCACGAGTCACCCTTAGAACCTCTTCATAAGTTGTAAGCCCCTGATTAACCTTCTCTAACCCATCTATTCTAAGCGGAGTCATACCATTTTTCACTGCTCGCAAATATATCTCATTTCTATCGGAACCTTTAACAATTTCAGCCTGTATATCATCATCTACGATAAGAAGTTCATGAATACCTATCCTGCCTTTATATCCGGTACCAGCACAATTATCACACCCACTGCCACGTTTAAACGAAGGTAAAACCTTCTCTTTTGAAATATCAAGATCTAATGCCAAAAATTCACGCTGTTTATCTGTAAGTACTACCTCCTTTGCACACTCTTCACAAACACGCCGTACTAACCTTTGTGCCATAACCCCTACAAGACATGATGAAATCATAAATCTTTCTATTCCCATATCTTCCATTCGGGTAAATGCACCGGCTGCGTCATTTGTATGGAGAGTGGAAAATACCATATGACCTGTAAGTGCAGCCTGAACAGCTATTTCAGCAGTTTCGCTATCACGAATTTCACCTATAAGCATTACATCCGGATCATGTCTTAAAAAAGACCTTAATGTATTAGCAAAAGTAAGTCCGATAGAAGACTGCACCTGTACCTGATTAACACCATCGAGCTGATATTCCACCGGATCTTCTACGGTAATTATTTTTTTTTCAGGTGAATTTATAGCATTTAACGCACCATAAAGAGTCGTGGTTTTTCCTGAACCTGTGGGACCGGTTACGAGAAGCATACCGTATGGCTGGGAAATTACTTTTTTAAAACCTGTAAGAAAAGATTTGGAGAACCCCATATTATCAAGATCAAGCTGAACATTCTCTTTATGCAAAAGCCTTAAAACAAGACTCTCACCATAATTAACAGGAATTGCCGAGACACGAATATCCACCTCATTTTTTCCCATAATTAATTTTATTCTTCCATCTTGTGGTAAACGTCTTTCTGCTATATCCATTTTGGCCATAAGTTTAACTCTCGAAGTTATGGCTGCTCGCAATTTTAATGATATGGATTCTTGATCATGTAATACCCCATCAATTCGATATCTAACTTGAACACTGTTTTTACGAGGTTCTATATGAATATCAGACGCACTTACATCAACCGCTTTATTTATTAGGTGATTAACAAGTCTTATTACCGGAGCCTCTGATGCCATATCTTTTAGCTGTTCAGGATCATCCCAAAGTTGATCCTCCTGGCTTAGTCCATAACCTTCATCTTCCCCTGCTGACATATCAGCTTCTGCTTCGTACCACTTATATAAAAACCCAATAACAAGACCTTCTGAAGCTTTATAAATTTTTAACGGCTTATCATAAGTTCTTTGAATAACCTCTCTTGTATTAAAATCAAAAGGCTCAACCATTGCCACCGAAAGATAATTTTCAGAATCATCAAATGGTAAAAACTGAAATTTTTTCATAAAAATTAAGGGTAAAAGATTTATGGCAGGTGGTGTTTCAGGAAGAGTTGATTCTTCTATTTAATTGACCTGGTTTGAATTGACTGGGCTTGAATTAAATAGGCCGGAGTTGGTTTGACCCGAGCCTATCCGTGAGACATTCTCTGCATCCTTACGCCCAACCATACGAAGAAAAAAATTCTTTAACTTATTCTTATCTATATATTTCAAGAAAACCTCTTATTTGCACAAAAACAATAAATTTACTCCCAACTAACTATATCTTTATCGTTATCTTCACCGCCCTCTTCTCCATCTCTGCCATAACTTATAATTTCATATTCACCGTGCTCACTGGGAGAAACATAAACAAAAGCATTCCCCCATGCATCAGAAGGTACAGCTTTTGGCAAATAAGGACCATCCCAGTTTTTAAGTTCCTCAATTGGTTCTCTTAATGCAATTAGTCCCTCTTCAGATGTAGGATATCTTCCATTATCAAGACGAAAATCATCTAATGCCGCACCAAGCAAATTAATCTGGGAGGCTGTGGTTTTAATCTTGGCTTTATCAATCTTTTTAAAAAACTTTGGAGCAACAAGAGCTGAAAGCATACCGATTATGATAATTACAATCATTACCTCAATAAGTGTAAAACCTCTGTTATTACTTTTCTTATCAACTTGCTTATCCATCGGAAGATTGCCATGCCCTTCTATTAATCTTTTTTTCATCAGTTTTAGTTTTCCTCTTGCCATTTATACATCTCCATTATTTAGTAACATATAGAACTTACTGTCCATCAAATACGACCATGTGTGCAATAGATGTGCCACGTTCTATACAATTTCTATATATAATTGAGTGTTGAGATTCTGATTGGATTATGGGTTCACAAAAAAACAAAATACCTGTTTTTGTTATCTTCTCACCTAAATTGGATACTTTTAACCCAATCCATATTATCAAGATACCAGTCAATGGTAAATTCAATTCCTGTTTCAAAAGTTACCGATTGGGACCATCCCAGTTCGGATTTAATCTTATCACAATTTATTGCATATCTATAATCATGCCCTGCCCTGTCTTTTATGTATGTAATAAGATTTTTACATAATTTTTCAGATAACTGTTTTTTTATGGCAATCTTTTCACAAAGAAGATTTACAATATCTATATTTTTCCACTCATTTTCCCCACCAATATTATAAGTTTCCCCGATTTTTCCATTTTTTATAATCAGATAAATACCAAAGCAGTGATCCTTGACAAAAAGCCAATCCCTTATATTTAATCCCTTTCCATAAACAGGCAGAGATTTTTTTTCCAAAATATTTAACAACATAAGAGGGATTAACTTTTCTGGAAACTGATAAGGGCCATAATTATTGGAACAATTGGAAATTGTAAAAGGTAAGTTATAAGTGTGATAATAAGCTTTAACCAAATGATCCGAAGAAGCTTTTGATGCTGAATAGGGACTTCTTGGATCATAAGCTGTCGTTTCATAAAAATAACCGCTATCACCAAGAGAGCCATATACCTCATCAGTACTTACATGATGAAAAAGAACATCTTTTCGTAAACCCCAAACACTCTTTGCAGCTTCAAGAAGGCTAATCAACATGGGATTCGGCTGCAAAATGTACTATGGTATCAATATTATACTCTTCTATCAGTTTTTTGATCTTTTCTGTTTCAAGGATATCAAGTTTTTTAAAAATATATCTTTTGCCAAAAGTTTCATATACACTCTTTAAATTTTCATGATTTCCAGCATACGTAAGTTTATCCAAATTTACTACCCTGCCTTTAAAATCATCTTGTTTAAAAAGATATATTATAAAATTAGAACCTATAAATCCGGC